>JAYVFP010000148.1:0-13338 GCA_043773025.1 Archangium sp. | reverse complement strand
CGAAGAACAACCGGTCCTCCTGAGCGAAGTCGAAGGAGCACTTCCGCCTCGCGCAGCAAGTGGCATCTCGACTTCGCTCGATGCGAACGGTGTGGGCTGTTCCTCAGGAGAGCAGACGAAGGGAGTACCTCTGCCTCGACTTTGGCTCGGGGAGACCGGTGATGGAACCCGACTGGTTCTTCTCGTTTCTGACGCGCCGCTGGGCGACGCTGCGGCCAGTGATTGAGGTCTGCGACATCGTGCGGGACTTCGGCGCGTTCCGCGCGGTCGACGGCGTGAGCTTCACGGTCGCGCCGGGCGAAGTGGTCGGGCTGCTGGGCCCCAATGGCGCAGGCAAGACCACCACCTTGCGTGTACTCGCCGGCCTGCTTCGCCCCGCTTCAGGGGCGAGCCGAATCGGTGGCGTCGACGTGCAGGTCGATCCGCTCCAGGCCCGCAGGCAGCTCGGGTTCCTCACCGCCAGCACCGGCCTCTACGACCGCCTCACCGGGCGCGAGATGTTGCAGACCTTCGGCCGGCTCCAGCGCCTCGACGAGCAGACCTTGTCCTCCCGCATCACGGCGCTCACCGAAGAGCTCGAGCTCTCCGCCTTCCTCGACAAACGGTGCGGTGCGCTTTCCAGCGGGCAGAAGCAGCGCGTCAACATCGCGCGCGCGGTGGTGCACGACCCTTCGGCGTACGTGCTCGATGAGCCCACGGCGACGCTCGACCCGCTCGCCTCGCGCGACATTCTCGAGCTCGTGCAGCGCGCGAAGGCACGCAACAAGGCAGTGCTCTTCTCGACGCACCGAATGGAAGAGGCGGAATACCTCTGCACCCGGCTGCTCTTCATGCGCGGGGGGAAAATCGTCGCTCGCGGTACCAGCACCGAGCTGCTCACCTTGAGCGGCAAGCACAAGCTCACCGACGCCTTCCTGCACTTCGCGGGCGCTGCCGCATGAAGCCGGCGTGGCGAATTCTCCTCGGCAAGGAATTGCTCGACGTCGCGCGCGATCGCCGCACGCTGGTGCTCACCGTGCTGCTGCCGGTGTTGCTCTACCCGGGCATCCTGCTCCTGATGGGGGCGCTCATCGCCGCGGGCTCGCAGCGCTTGAAGAATGAGCCGCTCATCGTCTCGGTGGTCGGTCAGGCCACCACCGACCTGCTCGCCCGCAAGCCCGTGCCCGAGAAGACGACGTTTCGACCGCACACCCGCGCCGAGGCCGAGCAGTTGCTCAGAGCTCAGGAGATCGCAGCCCTGGTGGAGGCCCCCCCGAACGCCGTCGCCGAGCTCGAGGCCGGCAGGCAAGCAGTGGTCACCATCGTCTACACCAAACGGTTCGATCGTTCGGTCGAGGCGCTCGAAAGGCTCCGCCCGGTGTTGGAGAGCATCAACAGCGATGCCTTGAAGCTGCGCCTCGAAGCGCGCCAGCTCGAACCCGGCTTCGTGCACCCGGTGAAGGCCGACCCGGTCGACCTCGAGTTCCAGAAAGACCTGGGGCCCCTGATCGCTTCGCGGCTGCTGCCCATCGTGCTGCTGATGATGTTGATATTGGGCGCGCTGTACCCAGCCGTGGATCTGACCGCCGGCGAGAAAGAACGCGGCACCCTGGAGACCTTGCTCGTCTCAGGCGCCAGGCCCGTCGACGTGATGGCGGCCAAGTACCTCACCGTGAGCACCGTGGCGGTGGTGACCGCGCTGGCCAACCTCGCCGCGATGGCCGCCACCTTCGGTTTTGGGCTCTCCTTCGGGGGGAAGGCCACCACGACTTTTCAGCTCACCTTCGGTCAGATGCTCACCATGCTGGCCTGCCTGGTGCCCGCGGCGCTCCTGCTGGCCGGGGTCTCGTTGACCGTGGCCTCGACGGCCCGCACCTTCAAAGAAGGCCAGTCGTTGATGTCGCCGCTGATGCTGGTGTGCCTGGCCCCCGCGCTGCTCAGCCAGATGCCCGGGGTCGAGCTGAACAACCTGACCGCGCTGGTGCCGCTGCTCAACGTGGCCCTGTTGATCAAGGCCGCAGTCCTGGGGAACGCGACCCTTGCCCAGGTGCTGCTCACCATGGGGTCGGTGCTGCTCTTCGCCCTGATTGCCCTCAAACTGGCCGCAACTGCCTTCAACAGCGAGGTTTTCCGGTTCGGCGGAACGGAAGGGTGGAGGGCGTTGTTCGGGGGGAGTAAGACGTCTGCCAGGCAATCGAAGCACCGGTAAAGCCGTGTAGTTCAAACCGTGTAGAGTCGTTCTTCGTTACAGCTTCCGTTTCCTCCCATCAGGAGCACGCTCATCCATGTGGCAACGGTTCAGGCGCGCGATGCGCAGCTTCGTCGGTTTCTTCGTCAGCACCATTGAGGATCCCGAACTCATCCTCGAGCAGAACATCCGTGACCTGAACGATCAGGTTCCCAAGATGAACGAGTCGATCGCCATGGTCCGGGCGAACGTCACGCTGCTCGAGAAGGAGAACGCGAAATACAAGGTCGAGGTCAATGATCTCACCGCCAAGGTGAAGGCCGCCATTCAGGGTGGCCGCGACGATCTCGCTGCCCAGTACGCGACCCGCCTGCAGATGGAAAAGGGCGCGCTGGCCCGCAACGACGCCCAGCTCGCGACGGCCCGGTCGGCGTACGACAAGGCCTTGAACGTGAAGAAGGCGTTCATGCGCGAGAAGGACAAGAAGACCAACGAGGCGATGTCGGCCATCCGCGACGCGCGCCGCGCGAAGTGGCAGTCGAAGGTCGCTGACGCCATGCAGTCCTTCGAGGTCGCTGGCATCGACGCGACGCACGGCGAGATGCTCCGCAAGGTCGAAGAGCAGACCGCCGTCAACGAGGCGCGCATGCAGATGGCGCTCGAGTCGGTCGACACCCAGTCGATGAAGATCGAAGAAGAAGCCGAAGCGCTCCAGGCCGCCGAGCTCGTCAAGCAGTTCAAGATGGAAATGGGCCTGCAGAGCCCCGCGCCCGTGTCCGACGTCTCGCAGGGCGGCGAGAAGACCATCGGTAAGAAGGTCGAGGTCAAGTAACCCCGCTGAAACAGGAAAATCCCCAACACCGGTCTCCCCGAGCGGAGTCGAGGGGGCACCTGCCGCGCGAATCAGAGGTGATCCCTCGACTTCGCTCGGGATGAACGGTGCACATTCCTTGTTTCTAAAACGGTGAAACGTGAGTGAGAACGTGAGCAGCCCCCGGAAACGGTACGGCCGGTGGCTGCTCGTCTTGTCCCTGGCCGTACTCGCCGTCGCTTCGGTGGCGGCCTCGCGGCTGGGCTACGTCGACCGTGCGCGTGATCGGCTCTACGGGCGCGCGCCAAGGCTCTCGCCCGGTGATTTTCCCGCGGGCGTCATGGCGCCCATCGACGACGTGGTGCGCATTCCCACGCGGGCGTTGATCATCGGCGTGGTGCCGCGCGGCAGCACCTCGGCCCTGCTCTGGGCGGCTGGTGATGCAGAGCGGGTCGGCCTCTTTCGTGCGGGCTACGCCATCGACGTGAAGGTGCAGCGCTTCGAGCGTGAAGAAGAGCTGCGCAAGGCGCTCATTCGGGGCGGTGAGAACGGCGGGGTCGATCTCGCCGCGATGTCGGTCTCTTCGGTGGCGATGAGCGCGTCGCTGCTGCACGACGCTTCGCCGCGGGTGGTGATGTTGCTGGGGCGCAGCCGCGGTCAAGAGGTGGTGGTGGGCAAGGGCATCACCACGCTGCAGGGCCTCGCCGGAAAACGCATCGGCGTCGAAGACCGCGGCTCGGCCTGGTACCTGCTTCTCTGGAGTCTCTCCCGCGTGGGCCTCTCGCTGCGTGACGTGAAGGTGGTGCCGCTCGATGGCGCGTTCGCGGCGGGCGCTGCGCTCAAGACCGGCGAGGTCGACGCGGTTGCGGGGCTGCTGGGCGACGTGGATCCCGTCGCGCGTGAAGTGGGCGCGCAGCAGCTCACCTCGACCGCCGACGCGCCGCACCTGCTGGCCACCGTGCTGGTCACCCGGGGTGACTTTGCCGCACGGTATCCCGATGCCATTCGCCGGGTGATTCGGGGTGTGCTCGATGCGAACGGTCAGGTCTTGAAAGAATCGAGCGAGGCCGCCCGGGTGTTGGGCATGCTGGCCCCCCAGTTGGGGGATCCGATGGAGGCGATCGGCGCGGCCCCGCCTGCCACCTTGAAAGAGAACCTGGCCTTCTTCGGGATCGCCGATGAAGCACCTGTGACCTACGCAGAGTTGTTCAAGAGCGCGACTGAGCTCAACCAGAAACTCTTCGGTGCTCCGCCTGCTCCCGAGCCCGAAGACACTGCGGATTTGGGAGCCCTCAAGTACGTTGCAACGCCGCAAACACCGTGACCTCTCAAACCAAGAAACGCAGCAGCCTGAAGGCAGCCCTCTCGATGCCCGCGAACTTCTTCGCGCTGGCGGCCGGCGGGGCTGCGTCTGCAGCGATGGGTGACTGGGTGCCGCTCGCCGCGGCCGGTGGGGCGTCGTTGCTCTACTCGGTGATGCTCTCGATGCTGCCTTCGTTTCGGCGCGCGGTGCGGGCGAACCTCGAGGCGCAGGTCAGCTCTGAGGTGGCTTCGCCCGAAGAGCGCGAGTCGTTGCTGGCCGAGCTGGCCCCCTCGCAGAACGAGCACTACGCCGTCTTGCGCGAGCTCAAGGACCGCATTCTCGAGAGCTACGGGAAGATGCCGGGGGGCCGGGTGCTGGTGGCCAGCAGTGAGCGCCGGCTCGAGGCGCTGCTCACCAGCTTCTTGCGCCTGGTGGCGACGTTGAACAGCTACCGCAAGTACTTGAACGCGACCGATCGCAAGGGCATCGAAGAAGAGCTGCGCATGCTCGAGGCCGACACGATCGGTGAGAAGAACGAGCGGCTCAAAGACGTGAAGCTGCGCCGCGTGGAGATCTTGAAGAAGCGGGTGGCGCGCTTCGTTCAGGCCGACGAGAGCCGGGAATTGGTGAGCCATCAGCTCGCCAGCATCGAGGACGTCTTGAGACTGACCCACGAGCAGTCGATCGCCATCAGGGATCCCGAGGTCGTCAGCCGTCAACTGGAAGCGCTGACCGCCGAGGTGAACGCGACCGAAGAGACGGTGAAAGAGATGGAGCAGTTCATGCAAATCAGCGAGGAATTCTCTTCGACCACGTTGCCGTTGCCGCCGGAGAGAGTGCGATGAGCCGCCTCTCCCTCGGGGCGAGGGGCAGGGTGAGGGCCGTGTTGCTGCTGCTGGCCGTGGCGGGCTGCGGAAAGTGCACCAGGTCCACCACCACCGCATCCACCGGAGTCGAACGAGTCCTCCCGCGCGGCGCAGTCGGCGTCGTCGTCATCCCGACCCTCGGAGCCGCGGGCCAGAAACTCCGAATCCTCGAAGCGCTCAAGGTCACCGCCTTCGCCGCGCAGTTGCGCGGGTTCGACGACGGCAAAGCTTTCTTCGACGCGCTCATCAGCGAGCTGGGCATCGACGTGAGAAGCCCCGAAGCGCTCGAAAAAGCCGGAGTCGACGGCGCAGGCTCGGCCGCGGTCGTAGCGTTGGTGACCGGCCACGGCTACCTCGCGCTCCCGATCAAAGACGCAACGAAGTTCCACGACACGCTCCAAACCCTCGCCGCGCGCCGCCTCGGAGCGACCACGCCCGGCGAAAAGAAATTCGGCGACCTGACGGTGAAGACCTTCAGCACCGCAGACAAGGCGCAGCTCGGCTACGTGCTGGCCAACGGCTACGCGTTGATCACCGACGGCGCGGGCATCGAGAAGCTCGCCGGCCTCGCCGCGATGACGCAGAGCGATTCCCTGAGCGCCGACCAGGCGTACGCCGCCGAGGTCGACAAGCTCCCGAAAGATCGCGACGTGGTGGTCTACCTGCCGGTTGGAACACCCCTGCTGATCCAGGCGCCGTTCACCGCGGTCACCGGATCCCTCTCGCTGACCCCCGCGGGGCTCTTGGTGGTGGCGAACGCGAGCTGGAAAGGAGACCCCGCCCAGCTTGCCGCGCTCGAGCCGCAGGCTTCGAAGTCACTGCTGGGCTACCTGCCCTCCGACGCGTTCCTGGTGGCCCGCTTTTCCGGTGAGCCCAGCAAGCTCGCGCCGTGGGCAAGTCAGGTGCTCGGCCCGTTCCTCAACCGCGCCTTCGATGAGAACGGCTTCGACTGGAAGACCGAGGTGCTAGGTCAAGTGCAACCCGGCGTGGTGGCCGCGTTGTCGCTGAGCGAAGCGCCTCCGATCGCCCGGGGCATGCCGACGCTCGATCTGCGGCAGACCAACCCATTCACCTACGCGCACCTCTCCGGCGTGGCGTCTTCGAAGACACCGGCCCAGGTGTTGCCGGCGCTGGAAAAGATCGCGGCGCTCGCCCCGAAGTTCGGGGCGCAGATGTCGGTGCGCGAACGCGCTGACGGGCAGAAGGCGGTCATCACCACCTACGCCCAGGGCGAAGGCGTGCACTTCGCGCCGAAGGGTGAGCTCGTGTTTTTCGCCTCTCCCGTGCAGCGCCTCGACGCGCTGGTGAAGTCGAATGGCGCCGGCACCGTGGGTGAGGGCCTCGGCAACGAAGCGCTCAACGTGGTGATCGATCTCAACAAGCTCGCGTCGTCGGTGCGCGCGTTGCCGGAGAGCGCGTGGGGGCTGGGTGGGTTCGCCATCAAGGCCACCACCGTGCGGTGGCTCGACGCGACCGATGACTTGAAGCGCATCACGGTGACGGTCGGCGCGAAGGAAAAGGTCGTGCAGGCGAAGGTCGTGCTCACGCTCGGCGGAGCGGCGAAGGCACCGTGATCTCCACCGAGGCGCTGACCCGCGGGTATGACGATGGCGCGCGGGGCAAGGTCCGGGTGCTCGATGGGGTGGGGCTGCAGATCGCTGCGGGTGAGTTCGTGGCGATCGTCGGGCGCAGCGGCAGCGGGAAGTCGACGCTGCTTCACGTGCTCGGCGGGCTCGACTCGGGGTTTGTCGGTGAGGTCACCGTCGCGGGCACGAAGCTCGCCGGGTTGAGTGACCGCGCTTTGGCGAAGTTCCGCAATGAGTCGGTGGGGTTCGTCTTTCAGTCGTTTCATTTGATTCAGGGGCTGTCGGCGCTGGAGAACGTGTCGTTGCCGTCGGCGTTTGCTGGCAGTGACGGCGATGCGGCTCGCGCGATGGAGGCGCTGGGTCGGGTGGGGTTGGGGGAAAAGACGTCGCGGTTGCCCAGTCAGTTGTCGGGCGGTGAACGGCAGCGCGTGGCGATTGCGCGCTCGTTGTTCAATCGGCCGAAGGTGCTGCTGTGTGATGAGCCGACCGGGAATCTCGATGTGCAGACGGCGGATGAGGTGATTGCGTTGTTCAAGTCGCTCAACGCGGAGGGGCTCACGATTCTGGCCGTCACTCATGAGGAGCGGTTGCGGAGTGCGGCGAGTCGGGTGCTCACCTTGAATGACGGGCGGTTGGTGTGAGCAGGTGGCCCCTCACCCCGATCCTCTCCCCTCTCGAGGGGAGAGGGAGGACGAGATGAGAGCTTCTGCGCTTCGGAAGCTGGTGCGGTTGCAATTGTCTCGCGACCGGCGAGGCGCGTTCAGCTCGGCGTTCGGTATTGCGATCGGCATTGCGTCGCTCGTGTTCTTCGTCGCGCTCGGCCTGGGTGTCTCCCGGGTGGTGCGAGAGAAGATTTTTCCGGTCGACTCGCGCCTCGTCGACGTGGTGCCCTCGCAGTTGGCCATCGGTCTGTTCGGCGGCGGCAAGCTGACTCAAGACGCGGTGGACCGGCTCGCGGGCTTGCCCGGCGTCGAGCGTGCGTATCGGAAGATGAGCGTGCGGGTGCCCGCGGTCAGCTTCTACGACGGTGACTTCTTCGGCCGCCGCTTGCGCATGGGCATCGAGGTGATCGCCGTCGGCGTCGACCCCGAGTTCGTGCGCGCTGACGTGAAGCTGGGTGACTTCAGCGATCCTGGGCCCGGCAAACCCATTCCCACCATCGTCGCGTCGCGCCTGCTCGAGATCTACAACAAGACCTTCGCCCCGGCGCGCTCGTTGCCCCAGCTCTCAGCCACCATGCTGGTGGGCTTCAGCTTCCCGGTCGACTGGAACCGCAGCTTCGTCGCCGTCGTCGCTCCAGGCCCGGTGACTTCCACGCAGGCGCAGGTGGTGGGCCTCTCGGAGCGTGGCCTGCTCGCGGGCGCCACCATTCCCCTCGACGTGGCCATTCGCATGAACAAGGCGGCGAACGTCGACGCAGAGACCTTCAGCGGCGTCGCTCTCCAGGCGAGCTCACCCTCTGAGGTGCCCGGTATCATCGCCGCGGTCAAAGAGATGGGCCTGCGCGTCGACGATCAAGAACGCCGCATGTCGGAGAACGCAGGCGCTGCCGTGGCCATCACCACTTCGGCGATGGCGTTGCTCTCGGCGCTCATCTGTCTGCTGGCCGCCTTCAACATCGCGCACGCGCTCTCTGCTGCCGTGCGTGCCCGTGAACGAGAGCTCGGCGTGATGCGCGCGGTCGGCGCCAACCAGCGCGACATCTTCAGCCTGGTGCTGGTCGAAGCGATGGTGCTCGGCGTGGGTGGGGGGCTCTTCGGCACCCTCACCGCGCTCCTCGCGGCCTTCGGGGTGGATATGCTCTTTGCGCGCGTGCTCCCCGAGTTCCCCTTCAAGCCCGACACGTTCTTCCTGGTGCCCCCGTGGTTGCCGTTGCTCGGCGTGGGCCTGGGCGTGTTGGCGGCGATCGGTGGCGCGTGGTTGCCGGCCCGTCGTGCAGCGCAGGTCGATCCAGCCCGCGTGCTGGCAGGGCAGGGCTGACGTGAAGCCGGCCGGCGTCGTACTGCGCGTGGTGCTGCTTCTGTTTCTGGCCTGGCTCTACGGCGGCGACGTGGTGCGCTGGGGTCAGGCTCAGACGGCCGAGGTGACCGCGCTCGCCGAGCTACCGCGGTTGTGGCTGGGGCTGCTCGGTTGCGCCGTGGCGATCGGCGGCGCGGTGGTGGTGGTGAGGGCGCGCCGACGAGGTCCCAGTTGGCGGCCTCTGCGCATGCTTTCCATCGCTGCGCTGGGGCTGCTCTTCCTCGACTTCGTGGTGCTCAACTCGCGCCGCTCACCGCTCTCGTCGGAAGAGCAGACGTTGCTGGCCGTGCAGTCGTTCGCGGAGCAGGCCAGCCGCGCCTCGGCCGTCGAAGCGGTGCTACGCGATCCCGCCTTGCTCACCTCGTTTCTCGAAGGCCTGGGCACCGTGCCCTTCTTCGTCGACGGCGAGCGGGTCAGCGCCTGGAAGCTGGAAATGCGGGAGCGTTGTGCGGGGCCGGCCGTCGATCCCGGGCAGGCCGCGGTGGGCACCGTCATCTACTGCGTGGCCTCCAATCGCCAGCACGCCTGGGTGACCCTCGTCGGACTTCCGATTGGTCAGGTGTTCGGCGCTCGGGGCATGGTGGCCACGAAGGACGGCTGGGTGGGCGAGGTGCACGTGCCCCAGCCCGATCCCGAGCCGGAAGGCGAGCCTTCTGAACAACCTGTGTGGGGCGGGCCTACACAGCTCGAACCGTAAATTTCCCCCCATGGTGGGTTTTGGCGCGCTGTACGCTCTGCGTGCTTGTCCACCGCCCCTAAACGCCAGCCCATTCCCTTCGGGAAGTACCTGCTGCTCGACCGCGTCAACATCGGCGGCATGGCCGAAGTGTGGCGAGCCAAGACGTTCGGCGCCGGTGGGTTCGAGCGCATCGTCGCCATCAAGCGCATCTTGCCGAACATCGCGGAGGACGAAGAGTTCATCTCGATGTTCCTCGATGAGGCGAAGATCACCGTTCAGCTCAATCACGCGAACATCGCGCAGATCCACGAGCTCAATAACCTCTCGAACTCCTACTTCATCGCGATGGAATACGTGTCGGGCAAGGACCTGCGCGCGGTGTTCGATCGGTGCCGCAAGCGCGGCGAACCCGCTCCGATTCCGCTGACCTGCTACGCGATCGCGCAGTGTTGTGAAGGCCTCGACTACGCGCACCGCGCGAAGGATCGCCAGGGTCGCGACATGAGCATCGTGCACCGCGACGTCTCGCCGCAGAACGCGCTCGTCTCGTACGACGGCGAAGTGAAGGTGATCGACTTCGGTATCGCCAAGGCCGCGGGCAAGGCGACCAAGACCCAGGCCGGCATCCTCAAGGGCAAGTTCGGGTACATGAGCCCCGAGCAGATCCGCGGGCTGCCGCTCGATGGCCGTAGCGACATCTTCGCGATGGGCGTCTGTCTCTACGAGATGCTCACCGGTGAGCGGCTGTTCGTGGGCGACTCGGACTTTTCGGTGCTTGAGAAGGTGCGCAAGGTCGAGGTGCTGCCGCCTTCACACTTCAACCGCAAGATCCCCGACGCGCTCGAGCGCATCGTCATGAAGTCGCTCGCCAAAGACGTCGACGATCGGTACCAGCACGCGACCGAGCTGGGCGAAGACCTGCGCGCATTCATGTATTCGACGGGTACGCCCTTCGCGCGAAAGGACCTCGCGGCGTTCATGAAGGCGACCTTCGCGGAAGACTACGAGAAGGAGCGCGCCCGCATTCAGGAGTACGCCGAGATCAAGGCGCCCGAGGGCATGTTGGCCGCGGCCGAGATGGGCTTCGGCATCGGCAACGTGCCCCAGATGGGCGGCGCGGCGCAGAGCCCCAGCTCGGTCACCTCGGTGCCGACGCAGATGCCGATCAGCTCCGCTCCGGGCGCGGCGGGGAGCACGTCGCCTGGCTTGCCTCCGATGGTTCGCCCGGTGCCCCCGACCTCGAGCGGCGCGAACGTGCCGGTGACCCGGCCGCCCAGCTTGACCAGCATGCCGCGCCTGACGGCCGTCGCGCCGATGCTGACCAACGGTAAAGAGGAGCACGAGGCCACCATGATGGCCGACGGCATGGGTGGGACGTTCGACGAGCCGGCCACCAACCCGGGCCAACAGCGGCCTGATGCCACGCGCGCGATAAACATTCGCAATCGCCCCGCGGTGGTCTCCGAGGTCGCGACCGATCCCGGCCGGCCGGTGCTGGCCCCGCCGGTGATGCACGAGCAGCCCAGGCGCCAGCCTCGCAACCTGCCGCCTGCCCCCCCGCCTCTGGCGATGACCAGCGAGAGTTCGCCCACGCTTGCGGGGGTCTCTGCGCAGACGTTGCAGCAGGTGCCCCAGGCCCCCGCGCCGGCGGCCCCGGCCAACACGCGCCTCATCATCGCGCTGGCTGCGATCGTCGCGTTCTTGATCGTCGGCGTCGTGGCGGTGATGGCGTTCAAGC
This sequence comes from Archangium sp., assembly GCA_043773025.1. Classification (GTDB taxonomy): domain Bacteria; phylum Myxococcota; class Myxococcia; order Myxococcales; family Myxococcaceae; genus Archangium_A. Next base: position 2,169 of record JAYVFP010000148.1, on the reverse strand, counting down.
CCCTGCCCACCGGCTTGTTGATGATCACCGTGCCCGACGCGGTGGCCACCACGGCGACCCTCAACATCGACAGCAAGGCGATCACCGACGATCAGGGCGCCCCGATCAAGGAGTGGCCGCAGATGCGTTCGCTCCCGGTGGGCAAACACACGGTGATGTTGAAGGCGCCCGGCTACGAGCCGCTGATCGAGACGATCGAAGTGCGCGAGGGCAACGAACCCGCGCAGCTCAAAGGCGAGCTGAAGAAAAAGTGAAGCGGTGAACCAGAGCTTTCTGGTCTCTCTTTGAGAAGGAACACCCATGGTCCGCAAGAAGACAGATGACCCGCTGGCGGGGCTGCCTCAGTGGGCGCAGAAGCTCGCCCAGCGGTACTACACGCGCACGGTCAGCACGTTCGTGTTGTACGGCGCGGTTCGCGACCTGCAGCCGGTCACCAAGGAAGACGGCGGCCGCGACTTCTCGAACTTGAAGCAGTTTCTGTCTGACGATCTGTTCGGCGGGCGAGATCACGTCATCTTCTACGACCGCAGCTCGGGCATCCGCGCGGCGGCCACGGAGACGCAGCAGGATCTGAACCGGGCGCTGGCGGGCTACGACACGCTCTATGGCACCGACTTCGCGAAGGTGATGCCGCGCGATCCGGGTCGCGCGCTGCAGATTCTGGAAAACTACCTGCGCATGCGCGTGTCCGACGGCAAGTCGGTGGCGCTGGTGATCGACTTCGCCGAGACCATCGCGCCCGCGGGCGACATGTCTCACCTGCAGGCCGAAGATCGCTTCGTGCTGGCCACGCTGGTGAAGTGGGCTTCAGACCCGCAGTTTCTTTCGGGCGATCTCTCCATCGTGCTGGTGGTGGAGAACCTGGCCGACCTCACCCCGCGCATCTCGCGCAACCCCTACGTGGCGAACATCGAGATCATCCTTCCCACCGAGGAGGAACGGCTCGACTTCGTGAAGTGGAAGCTGGAGGGCAAGAAGCTGCAGTCGATCTCTGACGTCAGCCTGCAGGCGCTGGCGAAGATCACCGCCGGGCTCTCGCGCATCAACCTGGACCGCTTGCTGACCGAGGCGATCGAGTCGGGGCACAGGATCACCGCCGAGGTCTTGAAGGACAAGAAGAAGGAGATCATTCAGGCCGAGTGCCACGGCCTGCTCGAGTTCATCGAGCCCGAGTACACGCTCGACGTGGTGGCAGGTCACGCGAAGGCCAAGAAGATGCTGCGCGACGCGTCTTCGGCGCTCAAGAAGGGCCGCATCGAGGTGATGCCCATGGGCTACCTCGTGTCGGGCCCGGTCGGCACCGGCAAGACCTTCCTGGTCACCTCGTTCGCCGGTGAGATCGGCGTGCCGTGCGTGAAGTTCTTGAACTTCCGCAGCCAGTGGCAAGGCGTGACGGAGGCGAACCTCGAGAAGATCTTCAACCTGCTCAAGGCGCTGTGGCCGGTGGCGGTGATGATCGACGAGGCCGACGCGTTCCTGGGTGATCGTGATGCGGGCGGCGACTCGGGGACCTCGAGCCGCATCTTCGCGTCGATCGCCAGCTTCATGGGCAACACGGCCTATCGCGGGAAGATCGTGTGGTTCCTGCTCACCTGCCGGCCCGACCTGTTGCCCATCGACTTGAAGCGTCAGGGCCGCGCGGAAGAGCACATCGCGCTGTTCTACCCGCAGACCGATGCCGAGCGGGACGAGCTGTTCAAGGCGATGCAGAAGAAGACCAAGGTGAAGGTCGAGTTCCCCGAGTTCTCCAAGATGACCTCGGGTCACACCTATTCGGGCGCCGACATCGAGGCGATTTTGGTGCGCGCGAAGTTCCGCGCGATGACCGAGGGCCGCGAAGAGGTGATCACCGCCGATGTCGAGGCGGTGGTGAAGGACTTCATTCCGCCCAGCTACCCGCTGGAGATCGAGCTGCAGAACCTGGTCGCGGTGCAGGAGTGCACCAGCCGCGATCTGCTGCCCGACGCCTTCAAGTCGCTCGAGCGCGACTTCGTCACGCGGCGGATCAAGGAGATCAAGATGCTCCTTGAAGAGCGCTGAGGTGCCTCGATTCAGCCCGAGAGGGTTGGCGGAAATAGGAATCGGGTTCCATCACCGGTCTCCCCGACAGGGTTGGCCGAAATAGAAATGACTCCAATCACCGGTCTCCCCGAGCGCAGTCGAGGGGGC
>JAYVFP010000147.1:0-13365 GCA_043773025.1 Archangium sp. | reverse complement strand
GCCCCTCGGCGTCTCCACTTCGTTCGAGCCAGCGGCCCAGCACAACCAGCTCAGCGCACTCCAGTCGGCCCTCGCGAGGCGCAGCAGCGAGAGGAGATCAGCGCCCGCCACCTCAGGGACCTCATCGAAGTCGACGGTCTGCGTCTCACCGTCGTCGTCGAGCCATTCGTGCTGGCCGCTCTCCAGCGCCACCGGGCCCTCAGGCAACAGCCGGCTCAGATCGGGAGGCACCGCGGGGTTTGCGGGCGTGAGCTTCTCCAGCACCGCCGTGCGCACGAGCTGAAGCCGGGTGGCGTACTTGAGCACCAGCGCCTGCAGCTCTTCGAGAGAACGTTCGGGCTTCTCGGGCACGTCTTCGAAGGTGGTGTCGGGCTTCTCGATCGCGGGCCCGAAGGAATACGAAGGGAAGACGCCCTTCAAGTACACGAGCAGGAACTCCGCGCGATCCGGCGACTCAGCGGCCAGCTCGTTGGCATCGCGTTCGGCCTGCGCGTGCAGCCCCAGGCTCATCAAGATGAGCGCGCGCGTGAAGAGGAACTCGCTGCGATCGGGCGCCAGCAGCATCGCCGCGTGGGTGAAGTCGAGCGCAGCGCGGCTCTGGAAGACCTGGTCGAGCGCGAGGGCGAGCTTGTTGAGCAGGAGCGCGGGGTGCGCACCTTCCACCAATTCATACCCGAGCCAGTTGGTGGGTCGATCCACTTCGAGAGCGAGCGTGAGAGAGACCTCTTCCTTCACGGGCCGGGCGACGCGCGCCAGCAACGTGGTGAAGCCCGAGGTGTCTCGCTCGAGCCCCGCCACCCGCGCCCAGGTGATCAACGCTTCGATGACCTTGCCTTCGAGTTCCAACTGCTGCGCCATCGCGGCGTAGTCGACGCTGACGTCGTTCGAGAACGCAGCCAGCGGCCCGCCCTCGAGGCAACGCGTGTCGCCGTAGTCGCACTGCCCCACCGGAGCGCCCTTCGCATCGCACGACGTCCACGCGCCGGTGCGGCGGCCGTCGCGAAATTCGCCGCGCTCCTGAACGATGCGCGGATCGACGAAGGGGCTCGCACCGGTTTCGAAGAGCAGGGCCGCGCCGTGGTGCAACTCGTCTTGGGGCTCGACGGACTCCGCGTCTGCGTCGACGCCTTCAGGCTTGAGCGGGTACGGATGGCCGTCGGTGGGAATGCCTGCCGGTCGCTTCGGTGCCTTGCTCACGGGGTGGGATTTCTACACCGTTCACCCGCTGCGATCTGATCAATGCTGACGAAGCAGCAACGGCACCTGCAACGTCGCTTCGGTGCCCAACGACGGCAACACCAGCGACTTCGCAGTGGTCACCAGGCACTCAGAAGACGCGGCGCTGATGGTGCCGCTCTCGACGCGCGCTTTCTTCACCCTGCCCTGCGCGCTGACCATCAGCTCGAGCACCACTTCGCCCTGCGCCGCGGGGTTCGCCTTGAGCCACTTCTCGTAGCAGGCCGACAGCTTGGGGCGCTGGCTCTTGAGGGCCGACAACACGCGGGCGAGCGCTTCGGCGTCGGGCTCGGGGCGTTCGTTCTCCACCACGGGCGTCTCGAGCCTCGCGGTGAAAGGCTGCCCACCGATGAGCTCAGCCCACGACTCGGTCATCGCCCCACCGGGCGGCGTGAGGCCCAGGCGACGACGGCCCGCGGTCACCATCTCGATGAAAGGAGCAGCGCCGAGCTGCACCCCATCGAGCGACACCACGGTGCCCAGGAGCAACGAGCTCGCGTCGAACCGCGCCCAGGGACGGCCCGGAACAGCGGGCGCCTTCAACGTGCTCACCGCTTCAGCGCGGCCTTCCGAGAGCGGAGAACCGTCACTCCACCGCACCGACTGCGGCGCCTTCACCGAGCGGCGTTCGAAGGTGAGCGAGTCGACGACCTGCACTTCACCTTCGGCCACCGCGAGCACCACTTCAGCGCCGGCCCGCGAGACCGAGAAGAGCGCGTTCGACGCAATCACCCGGCGCGAAGACGCCAGCACTTCGATGGGGCTGCCGACCCGGGCAATCACTTCACCTGCCCCCAGCGTGAGCGAAGCCGCGCCGCCCAGCGAGAGCGAACCTTCGACCGCCAGAACCCACGCCACGTCGTCCGAGGGTGCGAGCACCAACGAGGCCGCCGACAACGCATCACCCAGGAGCGCCACGTCACCGGGACCGAGCGCCTGCCAGTCGGCCTCGCCGCGTCGAAGCTGCGCAGTGGGGTCAGCGCGCAGCACCGTCAGCGGATGAAACGGAGCCGCCGCGGTCGCCACCTGCTGCTGCGGAATTCGCACTACGCCAGGCGACGCGGGATCAGCCCAGACCACCACGAAGGCCAGCACGGCCGCGGCCAACGCCCCACCCGCCCACCACAACCAACGCCACGCAGAGGGCGCGAGTTCACCTGCCGCCACCGCTTCGGTCAGGCGCGCTTCGACCCGGCGAAAGGCCATGTCAGAGAGCGTGTACGGCTTCATGCCAGCGAGCATGCGCTGACGGCCCTGCGCACGACGCAGGTGACCCCGGCACTCGGCACACCCGGTCAGATGCGCGGCCACTTCACCTTCGGGCGACGCACGCGCGGCGGTCTCGAGCACTTCAGGATCGAGGTGCTTCATGACTCGCCACCCGGGAAGAAATCACACAGCGCGGGGTCGTCCTTCGCGAGCGCCTCGAGTTCGCGCCGCGCGTAGAACAACCGCGTTCGCACGGTGAGGATGTTGGTCTCGAGCACCTCGGCGATCTTCTGCGCCTCGACGCCTTGCAGGTCGTGCATCACCAACACCGCGCGCTTCTTGGGCGAGAGCTTCTCGAGCAGCGCTTCGACTCGCTCCTGACGTTCTGCAGAAAGCGAAACCGCGTCAGGCGTGGGCCGGTCATCGGCCTGGTCGGGCACCTCTTCGACGATGTCGAGGCGGCTGCGGGTGTGTTTACGCCGGGCCTTCATCGCGACATGCACGGTGAGCCGGTACAGCCAGGTGGTGAACGCGCTCTTGCCTTCGAACCTGCGGATGCTCTTGAAGACCTCGATGAAGACGTCCTGCACCACGTCTTCCAGGTCTGAACGCGGCACCAGAAAGCTCAACTGACGGGTCACCTGGCGGTGATGGAGCGCGTACAGCTCGCGGAACGCGGTGAGGTCCCCCCCGCGGGCCCGCTCGACGACATCAGCGCGGGAAGCGGAGGTAGCCACTGGCGCGCGCTGTAGCCCCGTGCTCTGCCAACTGTAAAGCGAGAGCTCCATTACCCCGTCAGTGTCACCTGACAGCGCCGGCATTCAGCGGTACAGGACCTTCGCGTGCAGCGTGCTTTGGACATGGCGGGAGCCGTCTTTTTCCGCCTCCGGAGCTTCGCGCCGTTGCCCGTGATTTTCCTCGGGATGTCCCTGTCCTGGCGCTCCCACGTACGCCCGGGGCCGGGGGGGCCAGACGTCGACGTGGCCCTCAATCTGGTGGGGCTGCTCCTGTGCGTTCTGGGGGCTTCCATTCGCTTCGTGACGGTGGGCTCCGTACCGGCAGGCACCAGCTCGCAGTCGCGGCAGATGCACTCCCACGCGCTCAACACCGAAGGCCCCTACGCCGTCGTGCGCCACCCGTTGTATCTGGGCAACGGCTTCATCACCGTGGGCCTGCTGGCCATCGCACACGAGCCCTGGGCGTGGGCGTTGGGGCTGACGTATTTCTTCGTGACCCACGTACTCATCATTCGCGTGGAAGAAGCGCTGCTGCGCCGTACGTTCACCACGCAGTACGACTCGTGGGCCTCGGGCGTGCCGAGGTGGATCCCCAAAGGTCGGCCGTCGGGCCGGGGCCGCTTCGCCTGGGTGCGCGCGATTCAGCGCGAGGTCAACCCGCTGGTGGGCTGGGGCATGGGCGCGACGCTCCTGTTGATGTGGGAGGCGTTCGCGCGCAGTCAGCTCACCGCTCAACGCGGCCGGGCCGGGCTGGTCACGTTGCTGTTGCTGTTGCTGATGCTGATTTTCAACAAAGTCTGGAAGATTCGGAGCCGCGCATGAGCAGGGATGAAGACCCCATCGATCGTTCGTTCGAAGGGCAGGAAATTCTGCAGAAGCTGCTGGCCCAGTCGGGCTCGATCGCCGACGTGGATGACGTGGCCGACGCCTTCAAGCAGGCGGTCAAGCAGAACGTGCCTGCGCCCGTGGTGATCCAGGCGTTGTGGGAAGACGAGCCGCGGTTCAGCTCGCCCGATGAAGCGGCGCAGCTCTTCAGCAACCTGCTGGGGCTCTACGAGCTGGTGGCCAGCGGCGCGAAGCTCGACCTCGGCGCGAAGAGCGTGAAGGTCAAACGCGAGAAGGCGGAAAAGCCCGAAGCGTTCGGCATGGGCGAGCCTGACGATCACTTCATCGAGGCCGCGTGGCGGTACTTCGACGACTTCCCCAAGGAGCGGCAGCGCTTCGAACACGCCTTCGAGAACCGGCAGGACACTTTGGTCTCGTGGCTGGATGGTTCGGGCCTCGAGGACGCGGGGTTCGCCCTCGCGCGGCACCTGGTGGGCGAGGTGTTCGCCATGCTCGAGCTGGGTGGCCGCGAGGTGCAGACGCTCTACGACGAGCACATTCCCAAGACCGCGAGCCTGGAGACGTTACCGAAGGCACTCGCTGAATGGATTGAAGAGAGCCTGTTCGAGGCCACCTCTGACGAGGCGCAGCCGCTCCCCGAAAAAGAGGCGGCGCTGGTGCTCGACGTGGTGGCGCGTGCTTCTGTTGCGATGTGGAAGTCAGCGGGACAAGCTTGACTGCGCGCCCCCGGGTGAACGACTGTAGAGCCCTCACGGCCCCTCGTACCGGCGCGGCCTGAGCCTTTTCTTCTGGAGCGACAGCGATGCCCAAAGACGACGACAGCAGTGGATTTACGGGGAAGCGGAACAAGTCGTTCCGCGAGCTCGACGCGGCGCGCGGCAAGTCGAAGTACCACTCGCGCCAGGACGACCCCACGCAGCAGCGCATCGAACGCAGCGCCAGCTACGAGAAGTACAAGAAGGCGGCAGACTCGCTCTTCACCGGCGCCGCGTTGCCCGCGGGCCTCGCGGCGACGTTCGATCCCGATGGAAAGAAGAAGGAGCACAAGGCCGCGCTCCAGCGCATCACCGAGGCGCCCGATCGCAAGGCGTGGGCGCAGTTGGTGATTGAGTTCATCGAGAAGTACGACCTCGTCGACGACCCGTTCTTTCTCGATTCGCTGCTCGATCACCCGAAGGATCGCATCGTCGACAAGGCGCTCGCGCGGCTCGAGCTGCTGGCGGAAGACGGCCGGCTCATTCGTGAGAAGGCGCCGCGCTCGATGCAGCAGCGGCTCAAGACGCAGGAAATGACGAACCTCGACTCCGACGTTCAGGCAAGGGCCAAGGCGCTGCGCACGAAATTGTTCTAAAAGGGCCGTGAATGCCGGTGTGGCGGGCCCGTCCTGAGGCCCGCTGCCGCTCATGGCAGCAACTTGAAAATCCCCTGGAGAACCACATGAAGAAGCTCGTGATGGCCACCGTGGCGTCGTTGTCGTTGTGCGCGTTTGCCGGTGAAGCCCCTGCCGCTGCTGCCCCAGCCGCCGCGCCTGCTGCGAAGGCGGTTGCCGTTGCCCCCGCCGCCGCGCCCGCGAAGACCGAGGTGGTGAAGAAAGAAGAAAAGAAGGAGGCGATTGGTGCGCCTGCTGCCGAGCCTGCGAAGACCGAAGAGGCCGTCAAGCCTGCCGAGGTGCCGGTGAAGAAGACCGCGCCCGCGATGAAGAAAAAGTAACTCTGAGCTCCCTCTCCCTGCGCAGCGGGGAGAGGGTTTGGGGTGAGGGGCCGTTCGTCGAAAGTGACTGCGCTACTCGAGCTGCAGACCGCAATCGCCGCACGCGCCGCTCTGCAACGGACCTCCGAAACCGCACGCAGGGCACGGAGGCTCAGCCCCTTCGGCCACCGGCGTACCCAACGACACCAACCCACCCATCCCTTCCCGTTCGACCGCCGCCAGCCACTCGGCCTGCATCAGCTTCGCGACGCGCGGCACGTCTTCTTCGTGCACCAGCAACTGCAGCTTCGCGCCACACCCGCAGCCGCCCGCGCAACACGCCTTGGGCGGAGGCTTGACGAGCTCCACCTCGATGTCCTGCGACGACAACTGACGCTCGAGCTCGCGCATCTGCTGCAGCGGCCCTTCGAAGTACGGAACGAGTGCGGTGCTCATGAAGAGCCTTTTAGCCGGAATCGACGGGCTGCCACACGCGGTGCGCCTTCACCCAGACCAGCCGATGTTCCGGCAGCCACAACCCGGTCAGCTCGCGGCCGTACACGCAGCCCGAGTCGAGCCCGGTCGCGTGGGCCTCGCGCTGCAACCCGCGCATCGCGTCATGACCGAACACCACGTGACGCGGGCCGGGCCAGCGTGAAGCCCAGGGCACGCCGCCATCGACCCGCATCGAGGCCTGACCTTCGGCGTCGATGGAGCGCATGTTGAGCAACACGTGTTTGGGCTGACGATCCAGCTCGACCGAGGGAATGAGCCCGGCGTGCACCACCAGCGCGTTGAGCTCGGGCAAGTCGAGCCACAGCGGGAGCTGATCGAGGTACCGCCAATCCTCCGCGTGCAGGGTGGCCGCCACCTTCACGTGGTGGGCCTTCTTCGAGAGGCCCGCCTTCACCTCGAGCAGGTGGGCGTCGTGATTGCCGAGCACCGCCAGCGCACCGAGTTCTCGCGCGCGCTGCACCACGCCGGCCGAGTCAGGCCCCTTGGCCACCAGGTCGCCCACCAGCACGAGCCTGTCTTCGCGGGTCCACCCGGCGACCTTCAGCAGCTCGCCGAGCTCGTCGTTGCACCCGTGCACGTCACCGATGAGCAGCGTTCGGCGCACGGGCTGACCTCTCAGACCTCGCTGACCTTCTTGAAGAAGGTCTGCTGGTAGTAGGCGAGCTCACCTATCGACGCACGCAGGTCGGAGAGCACGGTGTGCGACGCGTCGACCTTCGAGCGGCCGGCGGCGTTCGGGTACCAGGCCTTGGTGATGATCTTCAGGCTCGAGACATCGACCATCCGGTAGTGCAGCGCGCGATCGAAGCCGGGCATGTACCTGGCGATGAACGATCGATCGGTGTGGATCGAGTTGCCGCACAGAATGCCTTCGCCGTAATCGCAGTGCTGCAGGAGAAGCTTGGTGGCCTCCTTCTCGGCGATGCGCAGCGAGATGTCGGACTTCTTGACGCGCTCGAGCAGGCCGTTCTTCGTGTGCATTTCTTTCACGAAGGGCTCCATGCGCTCCAACGCATCGGTGGGCTGCCACACGGCGGTCTCCCACTCGGCGATGGGCTTCAAGTCGGGGCCGGTGATGACGATGCCCATTTCGATGATGACGTTGGTGGCGGTGTCGAGGCCGGTCATTTCCAGGTCGCACCACACGAAGCGCTGCTCGGAGTTCATGGGGAGGCACTTAATGGAAGACGGTGGTACTTGCAGCTTCGTGGATGCCCAGAGCCTGATCTCGAAGCTGCAGTCGGAAGCCGCTGATTCTCTGGCCGCCTTGTCGGTCGAGTCGCTGCTCGAAACCCCCGTCGGAGACCTGGTGCCGGCGAGCGTGGCGACCGCCACCGCCCGGAAGGCGCTCGGCGCGTGGCTCGAGTCGGAGACCGCGGTCAAGGTGCTCAACACGGTGGTCGAGTCAGTGGCCAATCGGCTTCAGACCGAACGCCGCCCGCTCAAAGACGTGGTCGCCTCCGACGTGCGCCATGCGCTGAGGGAAATGATGGGCCGCCCGTTCAGCCCGGATCGCAAGCTGGTGCTCACCATCATCGACCGCCCGCCGACGCGTGAGCTGGTGCGCCAACTGCTCCTCGACGCGGTGCTCGAGTTCGGGCGGCGCGCGAGTGCGCCTGTCGCGGGCATGGCGCGCGGGCTGGGTTCCTTCGCCAGCATGGTGGGTGACCGGGTGAAGTCGCGCAGTGGCAGCCTGGGTTCGTTGGTCAGTGCGGTGAGCGACGAGGTCGAGCGGCAGCTCGACAAACGCGCGGTGGAGTTCGTCGACTCGGCGCTGGCCGGCGTGTTCGGGCAGATCGCCGACGCCGTGTCGGACCCCAAACGGGCGGCGGAAGCGGCCGAGCTGCGCACCGCCTTCTTCGATGGTGCCCTCGAGTTGACCGGCCCGCAGCTCGCGCGCGAGGTGGCCAACCTCGACGTGGCGGGCGGCGCAGAGATCCTCCGGGCTGGTCTCAAGCGCTGGCTCGCGTCACCCGCGTCGGAAGAGCAGCTCACGCAGTTCGTCGACCTGGTGGGCGAGCGCGATTCGAAGCGCCCGCTCCGGGACGTGCTGCAGGAGGTCGGGCTGCTGGAGGTGGCGCGTGAAGTCGCGCGCGAACAACTCGCTGCCCGCATCCGCCACGTCGCTGCGACGCCCGAGTTCGCGGCCTGGCTGGGGTCCCTGGCCTGAAGAACTGCCTGAGACGTCCGTTCATCCGCAGGCGTTGATCGAGGATCAGCGGCGCCTGATTTCAGAATCCGACGATGCGCACCGAGAGGCCGACCCGCCCCGCGGCGATCGGCGAGATGCTCAGCACGGGTCCCATTCTCGCGGGTGCGTGTGGCGCGAACAGGTGCATCGCGCCCAAAGACAGCCCAACCAATTGCAGAACGCCGGTGGTGTAGAGCAACGCGCGATCGGGCCCGGTCAACGTCTCTTGCCCTGCCGTCATCCACGGGCCGAACACCGGAGTCGCGAGCAACACGCCTTCCCCGTTGAGGGTGTCTCTTCTCAACGAGTCCAGCGCCGCCTCGATGTTGGTTCGGCTCTGCGGCACGTACCACGACGAGGTAATCAACCCGACGAAGTCCACCCGCGTGCGCAACACCCCCGTTCGGTGGGTGACCTCAGGCGGTCTGCCCGTCATCGGACTTGCGGCGAGCAGGGTGGCCAGCACGACGAACATGGGCTGCTTCGAAGCAGGGCCCGTGCCGAGGTAAGGGCCCTTCGAGTCGACGGCGCGCCTCACACCATTTCGCCTCGGAGTGCGGCGGCATGGGGCGTGGACGTCAGGAACCCCGACGAGAGGTCACCCCGCGGGATCGGCTGAGGCGTGAGACCGCGACACCGAGGTCGTGGTTGTCGCGGTTCTGCCCTGCCCTGACTTTCGTTCGCCTCGGAAGGTGTTTGGCATTCTCGGTGCACAGTCGCCGAAACCCTCATGCGAAACCTGCTCGTGCTCACTTCGGTCTCCTCCCTGCTCGCCTGCACCCCCCTCACGAACCGCTGTGAAGCCGACGCCGGTGAAGTGACTCACGAGGTACAGCTTCGTTTCGTGAACCTGGGCCGCGAGACAGTCACCGTGACGCTGGAGGGCGAAGAGAAGGGGCAGCCGGTGCTCCCGATGCAGTCGCTGGCGAAGACCGGCCACGTCACGTTGATCAAGCAGCGCGGCACGGTGCAGGCGCGGAACTTCGCCGAGGATGGCACCAAGACGCCCGTCTCGATCCCCTTCGAGTTCGACACCACCGCCGGCGAGCCCGTCACCTTCGTGGTGCTCGACACGACGCCCGACAGCATCTCGATGAAACTGACCATCGCCAAACAAACCCAGGGCGCGACGTTCGGCGAAAAGGTCAACGCGGGTCTGGCCACCGTGGAGCTCGACGGCGGCGTGGATACCGACGGTGACTGCGTGGCCGACTTCGGCGCGCCCGCAGGCACGAGGGCAGCGATTGGCCTGCGCAGTGACGCGGATACCTCGCAGTGCCCGAACACCGCTGACCGTGAGTTCTCAAGGCCCGCCGAAGCCGACGTGGATGCCACGCCGTACTTCGTGCACGGAAAAAACGGCGAGCTGCAGGTGGCCTGGGTCGGCAAGGTCAACTCGGGCCTTCACGCCGCGGGTGGTGCGATTGCGCAAGGCGCTTCGTTGCTCGGCGGTGCGTTGCCGGGCGGCGCGGTGATCAGCGCGGCGGTGAGCAGCTTCTACGTGCTCAACGCGGGCCCGACGCCGGCCACCATTTCTCTCGAGGGCGTCGAGGTCGCGCGCCTGGTGTCTCCGGGTTCGTTGGTGCGAATCACGCCCAGCTCGGTTTCTTCCGCCCTTCGCAAGAGCGTGGACTCCAGTGGCCGAAGCCGCGGGGTGATCGCCGGCATCGTGGTGGGCGCGGTCGTGAGCACGGTGGAACTCGGTGCGCTCGACGACGAAGACACGCTGCTGGTGGTCTCCGAAGATCTGACCAGCTCGGCCACGGTGCTCCGCTCGAAGCACGACGCTCGCAAGAGCGTGCTCAGCATCATTCGCCGGACCATTGCGTTCAGCGCCACCTCGACGGTGGACACGAAGGGCTGCGTCCTGGTGCTGCCGGGCGATGACACCTGCGTGATGGGGGCTGCGGTCGTGCTGGCGGGTTCAGGGGGCGGCGCCGCGTCGGCTTCGTATGCGGCCACCGGTCTCCTGCTCTACCCGCCCGCGGCGTCTCCTGCGCAAGGCACCTCGATGCGCTTCGTGGTGGAAGAGTCAGGCGTCGTGGCGCGCCGCTTCATCTGGTCGAGCCCGGCCGGGTTGACCCCGGTCGCTGACAAGGCGCCGGGTGGCTTCGCCATCGTTGGCTCGGGCCCGGGCGTCGATCAGCGCACCTTGTTCTTCGTCGACACCACGGTGCGCCCGTGGACGGTGCAGGCGTCACTCGCTCGTTGAGGAGAGCGCTGTGTACCTTGCAGGTCAGGGGTTGCATGAGGGGCACCGCGCGGGGTCGGCGAGAAGACCCGCGTTGAGGTCTCGAAGCTCGAAGTGATCACACCTGACGCATGCCCACCGTTCAGCCTGCCCCTCGAAGGTGGCACCCTTGCAGTCGCGGCAGGGCAGTCCCGCGATCCGTTCGACGGCCCAGAAGCCTGGGCTCTCACAGCGAGGGCATTCGCTCAAAATTCGGCGAATGAGGTTCTCCGTGGCCCTTCGAATCGTGGCCATTCGTGTCGGGTTCATGTGGGCCCGTAAGTCGCTTTCCACCCAAACCACGGATGATGCCGACTCGGCGAGGGCTTGACCGAACGCGGCGTGGAGCGCTGGCCAATCGTTCAGGCCCTTTTGAACTCGGGGGTCGCAGTCGTGTTCAGGGCGCACACTCAGCCCGTGCACCGGAAAGCCTGCTTTCTGGGCGAAGACCTCGAGGTCATCGCGGGTCGTCACGCGGTCGTGGAAATGGTGCGACGGGCCTTCGGCGCGGCCGACGATCTCCAGCCCATGGCGCCGATCGACCAGCACGACGAGCTCGAGGTTCGAGGCGAACAGCCCGAAGGCACCGGTGTGAAACGACCCTTCGCTCGCGATGCCGAAATCGAGCGCGAGCAAATCCATGCCCTTCTTCGCCTTGGTGCGAGCGGCCTCGAGCTGGTTCCCCTGCCGCGAAATCTCTCGCGTGAAGCTGCCCAGTGAATCGGTGTCGAAACCCGTGGCCAGCTCCAGACGAACGTCGAGCGCGTCGGCGAAGAGCGGCGCCATCTCGCGCTCTTTCCCATGCTGGGTCAGGATCGAGAACCGGGCGAAGGCGTAGGGGCCGCGCGGCCCTGCGGTCATCTCGCGAGCGCTGGCTTCCAGCGCCCTCCACTCAGAGCGTAGATGCCGCATTCTTCTTCGTCGATTTGAAACAAAGACAGCCAGCCATTGGTGACGAGCGCTCGAACGTTCGCGTGCTTTTCCAGCACCTGCATGATCGCCGGGCGCGGCGCTTCGATGAACACGCTGAGCCTCAGGGGCGTGTGCACCCACCGATCGCCATCGTGCAGGGACTGCATCGGCAAGCCGATCCTCAGGTCTCCGCCGTTGCCCTCGAAGACGCCCAGGTGACCACCGACGACGTTGTGCAAGACCTTGTTCCCGCTGCCATAGCGCAGGTTGTCGACGGTCGAGGCGTAGTACTGGAAGTTGATCCAGTGCGCGACGACCATGGGCGCCGTCATGATCAGCTCGAGCACCCCGAAGCCTTCATCTTCCCGGTGCCGATACTCGTGAAGAAACGAGCGCCCCTGAAGGTTCAGGTGCCGGCAGTGCTCGCGCGGCGCGACGATGAAGGCCGCGTTGTTGGCGAGCCCCCATTCGGGCCGAACCTGCGCCCAATCCGTCGTGCGCGCTCGGAGCCAGCGACGGAGCTTCGAGGGCTCGCCCGCTTCGAGGCCCAGCGCTGCTGCACGCTCGGCACGGGTGCGGGCGCCTGCCTCGATGAGCGAGGCGCGCAGGGTCTTGAGGTCATCGCGATGAGAGGGTGGGAGTGCGTCGAGTTCGAACAGCTCGACTTCGTCGGTCGTCGTGGTGTGGAGCGCCGAGACGAACCAGGTGCTCTCAGGCACCCTGATTCCCCTTTGCGCCAGACCGCTGCGAACCTCGGGCTCGTTGAGCAAGGCCGCTGCGACCCGCGCGTTCGCCTCGCCGGTTTGCCCGCAGCACGCGCCGCAATCGAGCCCCGCGGCGTGCGGGTTGTTGTGAGTCAGGCTCCCGTGCCCCGCGAGTAAGACGAGCCTCGCGAAGTCACGGGTCAAGCTCATGCCGCGAAGCATCCCCGCGGCCAGGTCGCAGCGCGCCTCGAGCTCGAGGGCGTGCCCGGTGGCGCCCACCAGACTCAACCTGCGCGCTTTGTGTTCCTCGATGCCCAGACCCTCGCTGTCGGCGCTGCGAGGCGTGTTCAGGCCCAGGCTGTCTTTCAGGAGCGTGCCCGCGTACGTCGGCCCGAACGCCTCGACGAAGGTGAAGGTCGACAGCGCATCTGTCTTGAAGGACCGCCACGACGCCGCCTGGCTGAGCGCCCGCTCTCTTCGCTCGACCGCGTCACCGCGCAGGCCGGTGTCGACGGCACGCATCTGGTGGGCGAGCAGACCGGGGAGCTGCGGCCGCGCCGTGGGGGACGCGAGCGGCTGGTATTCCATGGGAACGCCGAAGAAGCCTGCAAAGCCGAGCGTCTGAATCGAAGCGGCGGTGGCTTCGAGTGAGCGCCGAAAGACCTCCGAGCGCACGTCGATGCAGAAGACCGCCTGGACCGCAGCCGTCACGCCTCGAGGGGTGCGCAGGCCCGCGGGCAAGGCGCGCAGAACCGGCTCTCGCCACGCGATCTCCATCGCCGCCTGGAAGAGCCAATCGTTCGACCTGAAGGCCGCCGCGGTCGCGTCGATCTGGCTCCAGTTCGCCATCGCCCCCTGCCAACGGCGCGAGACCTCGTCTCCTCCGGCCGCATGGAGCATCCACTCCCAGGCCAGGCGAACTGCGATCAAATCGGAGATGGCGTCGTCGTCACGCCCTTCCAGGCGCGCGGTCCAGCGCCGGTACGCGCACCACGAGGCCCACCCGTTCTGGTCGAGCAGCAGACTCCAGAGGTAGCTCTCGTGATGTTGCGGCGGAACGTGGAGCGCGGCGAGCGCAGTCTGGGTCAGTTCGCG
>JAYVFP010000146.1:0-13413 GCA_043773025.1 Archangium sp. | reverse complement strand
CAGTCGAGGGGGCACTTACCGCCCGAAGGCGAGGTAATCCCTCGACTCCGCTCGGGATGAACGGTGGGCGCTCCTTATTTCGAAAAAACCCTGTCGGGATGAACGGTGACGGCTCTTTATTTCGAAAAAACCCTGCGGAGCGAAGTCGAGGGCGTACTTCAACAGTCCTTCAGGGGAGGGCCTCACCCCATCCCCGTGGCCCATCCCATCGAGTAGCGAGCGTTGATTTCGCTGCGAGGCTGAAAGTGAACTTCACCAGCCGAACCAATCCACCGAAACGCATCGATGCCGAACGGCCCGAAGTAGCCGGCGCCGTGCAGTGCACGAGCAGCTCGTTCTGCCTCGCTGAGCATCAACGCGTGCTCAGTCTCTGAGAGGATTCCAGCCTGCGCCACGACACTCGACTGCCACGCGCCGTACGCGTCGACCTCCTGCACGGTGACCTGGCCCCACGTGCACGGGCCGTCTTCTTCGAGCCACCCGTGCAGCGCGCAGTCGAGCTGCCGTTCGACCCAGGGCTCGACCTGCAGGCCGTCTCCGCTGCGCAACGACGCGTCGATCCACGCTTGATCCGCCGCTGAGATTTCACCCGCGCGCACCTTCTTGCGGCCACGCCCCGCGTAGCCGAGCGCACGTTTGAGCAGCCAGGGGTGTCCTGAAGGCACGAGGAGCGCTTCGAGGTCCTCAAGGTTCTGCGCGTAGCCGGCGCCGGGGAGTGACTGACCGAGCTCGTGCGAGAAGCGCCGATGATTGA
Organism: Archangium sp.; assembly: GCA_043773025.1. Lineage (GTDB taxonomy): Bacteria > Myxococcota > Myxococcia > Myxococcales > Myxococcaceae > Archangium_A. Next base: position 12,659 of record JAYVFP010000146.1, on the reverse strand, counting down.
CGCTCCGGAGCACTTCGATGCCCGGGGCCCGCGGCCGGGTGACGCCCGCGCGTTGCATCTGGGTCAGTGCCCAGCGGGTGGGACACCAGGCCTGACCGACGAAGCTCGAGTCGAGCGGGGTGGCGCGGCCGGGCCAGAGCACCTCATCCCCCGGGCGCATCAACGAGTCGAGTCGCGGGAGCAGCGCCTCGACTCGTTGGGTCATCGCCGCGGTGGGCGTGTGAGTTCCACCGCGGGCCAGCTCGTCTTCAGCGTCGAGATTGAAGACCCAGGCGCGTCGAGGGGAAGTCATCGCTCAGCTACTCATCCTGCGTTCCCCACGCTGCGAGCGCCTCGAGGAACGCCTCGGGGAACCCCGCCCGCCGCCGCGCTTCGAGGTTGATGGGCTTGCCCCGCGTCATCGATGGACTGATCGCCTCAGGCAACATCACCCGCCACTTCTCGAACTCGAGCTCGCCCGCGAAGTTCCGAAACCAATGCAGCGCAAAGGCGGCATGGGCGACTTCTTCTTCGGTAATCTGCCCCTGGATCTCGGCCGCGCGCGGGTCACCCGCCGACGCGAAGTAGCCGGTGAAGCGCGCGCCGTGATCGAGGTTACCGCCCTCGAAGCCCACGCCGAGCCGCGCCACGAACTGCAGCGGCGTGACCGACTCACCCGGCACCCGCTCCCAGAACCAGTCCTTGATGGGCATCGAGCCGAACGGATGACCGAGCGTCTCCAGATGCGCGCGGTACAGCCCCATGTGCCGCAGCTCATCGCGCAGAATGCCGAGCAGCCCGCGGCGAAACGGCTCAGGTGTCTGTGGGAACGCGAGGATCGCCCACGCCATCAGCTCGGCCGCCTGCAGCTCGTGGTGCAGGAACGTGTGCAGCACCTCTGCGCGTTTGGCGGGGTCTTTGAGCGCACCGGGCTTCGCCACCTTCTTCCGCTCGGTGCGTTGCACCAGCTCAACGGGCCTTCCCGGCTGCAGCAGCAACCACCGCTGCGAGGGTGCAGCCCACCTCGAAGGTGGCGAAGGCGGGGCGAGCTTCACCTCGAGGACCGTGGTGTTCACGAAGTCCCACGCCCAGCGCTCGACGGTGCCCTCGGGGGGAAGTTGCTCAGACATTTCGCCGCGCACCATAACCACGTCGTTTCAGGCAGCCCACGAGGTTAAGAAGGCGCATGACGAAGAAACCCGAAGCGCCCGCAGAGAAGAAGAGCACCGAGCCGAAGCCTGAGCCGAAGCCGAAGGTGCGCACTGCCAAACCTTCCAGCAACCCCTTCACCGACCAGCGCCCGGGTTCGCCCAACCGCTCGGCGAACAACGGCCAGCCCGGCAGCCGTCGCGGCCGCTGAAAGACTACTGCCCCACCATCGCGTGGAGCAGCTTGAGCTGGATGTTGATTTTCAGCGAGTCACACCGCTGGTGCACCACCTCGCTGAGGTTGTTGAAGAGCAGCGAGGAGTTCTCCTGCGTGTAGTACCCGCTGATCGCGCTGATCAGACTCAACATGTCGGAGCAGAGGCTCAGGTAGAGCAGGTTTTCCCCGCGCAACACGAGCGGCACGCCGAGCACGTCCTTGTTCGACTGCAACATGCTCACGATGCTCACCAGCGAGTTGAGCTCGTGAAATTGTTTCCGGTACGCGAACACGTCGAGGCCCAGCAATGCGAGAAACGCGAGCCCGATGTTCACGATGATGGAAAAGAACGCGTCGAGGCCCTGAAACAGCTCGCTCGCTTCTCCTGAGCTCAAGTGAAAGCTGCCCTCCGCGATGGTGCGCGGGTGCGCTTCGATGACGTTGGCCGCCTGGGTGAGCAAGCGGGGGGTCAGGCCCTGCCGCGCCACCAGGAAGGTCGAGACGGAATACGTCTCCACCGGTGCGCCGGGCAATGCGGGGTCGGAGCGCACGTGCCCGCGCGGAAGCAGGTACGGCGTGAGGTACTCGAACCGGCCCGCGCGTGCGCCCAGGGCAGGCGAGGTGAGCTGAAAGCCCGCCTTCACCAGGCGCTCGGCGCCGAGCAGGCCCTTCTCATCGCCGGGATCCTTCACCACGAAGACCGCGTCGATGTCGTCGGGCACCACGAAGTGTTCGTCGGCGGTGACGTTCTTCCACCCGTGCACGAAGACCACCGGCACGCCCCACGCACCGAAGAAGGCCTGCGCGACGGAGTGGCTGCCTTCACCCTCCACCGAGGTGAGCACCTTCTTGACCTGCGAGGGCCCGGTGATGCGCTCGCGCACGAAGTAGAGCACCAGCTCGCGCGTGGGCGTCTCGAGCCGCAGCAGGTGAGGGGGAATCGGCACCCCGCCCTGGATGAAGCCGAGATCGACCTCGCCCTGCTCGAGCAACGCCGCCGCTTCGCGTGAGCCGGGCACGTCGATGATCTTCACGTTGACCCGCGTGTCGGCAGCGATGTTCTCTCTGATGGAGGTCGCGTCGCGATCCGGCAAGGCGAGCGAGAGCGTGGAGACGTTGAAGAACTGCCAGTACAGAAACGTGAGCAGCCCCACCATCGCAAAGGTCAGGAACATCACCGGCAAGCGGTGAGGGCTCCACGGTCGCTGCATCTCGGAGGCGATGCGTTGGGCTTTTTGCGCAGCGCCTTCCACCATGCGCGTCGCACGCTGAAGGCCCTCGTGTGCGGGGAGTTCTTTGAGCACCCGCTCTGCCAGCGCTGTGGCCTGGTCAATCACGGGTTTGATCAACAGGCGCACCGGCGTCGCGTCTGACTGCATCCAAGAAACCTACCTCGTTCTCGGGGTGAGGGGCCTTACGGGCGCGGAGCCGGGCCCCTCACCCGGCCTGACGGCCGACCTCTCCCCGCTGGCGCAGGGCGAGGTTTCAGCTCGTGCAGGCCGTCAACGCCGCGCCCAGCTCGGCCCGCTCCTCTTCACTCAGCGCACCCATCACCTTCGAATTCTCGGCGAGCGCCTGCAGCGAAGCCTTCAACACGGGTGACGCGAGCGCCCGCGCCGCCTCGAAGAGGGCAAGCCCACTGAAGCCCCGCTCCAACTGCGCGCGCAGTGGGCCCAGCGCCCGCGAATCACCACGCAGGCCCAGACCAATCACCGCCTCATCGCGCGTGGCCTCGTGCGAATCGGTCAACCGCGCAGCGAGCGCAGCGCGGATCTCGGGCGCATCGACCAGCGGTAGCTGCGAGCCGAGCGCAAACGTGGCCCATTCCCGCAAGTCCTCCACCGGATCCCTCGACAGGCGGATCAACGCGTCGACAGCCTCGGGCCTGCTCGAGCGGCGCACCGCGTGAAGCACCCCTTCCCGCACGGCTTCGTCAGGGTGGCCCGCATGCGGCACCAGCATCTTCACCACTTGCGGATCATGAAACTCGACGCAGGCCCGGGCGATCGAAGCGATCAGCTCGGGTGCCGGGGCCGCACCGAGCATCTGCGCGAACAACGTGAGCGTCTCCATCGCCAGCGGCTGCGCCTCGTGTCCGAGTCTCTGGAGCACGTCGGGCACGAGCTGCTGCAGCCGCACATCAGCGCTCGTGGCCAGGGGGGCAACCAGCGCCCACACCTCAGCCGGCTCACGATCGTGCAGCCTCGAGATGAGCTCCCAGTACACGTCGGGAGCACCGTCTTCGTTGGTGGCCTCGGCGCGCGCGCGTGAGAACAGCTCGGGCCCCCCCTCGATTCCGCTCGGGGAGACCGGTGGTTCACCTTTCATGGTGGGTCTCGAGCAACTGAAAGCCGTTGGCGATCGCAGCGCTCAACTGCGCCGGCACCTCTGCCTGCAGACTCTCCGCGAACGCCCGCAGCGCCAACAGGTCACACACGGCGCCCAGTTGTTCCTGCTCGGCCGCGAGCTCTGACGCGTCGATCCCCAGCCATTCCCGCGCATAGCGAACCCGCCTGAGGCTGCGGCGCAAGGCATGAAGGGCCGGCCCATCACCCGCGGGCAACGTCGCGCGCCGCTTCTCGAGCTTCTTTTCCAACTTCGGCAGGGCCTTCTTCGCGCGCGACTTCTTCGGCGCCCGCAGCTCTTCGAGTTCGTCGCGCAGCGCAGCCCATCGGGGGGAATCGAGCGCTTCCACCGCCCGTTGCGTGGCCCGCGCCCTCAGCTCAGCCACCGCCTCGGCGGTCAGGGTCGCGCCGAAGACCTCGAGGTCACGCAGCAAAGCCAGCTCACCGCACACCCAGCGCAGCTCCGCCTCGAGTGACGCGTGGCCCTTGAAGCCCAGCCACACCCGAAGCCGCCGCGCCGCCACCCGCACCTGGTGCACGCCGTTCGCATCACCCGCAAGCGCGAGGGTTCGCGCGCGCTCGAAGTGTTCGAGCCATGCCTTCGCCCAGAGCCTCATCGGCGCAGCACCCGCGGCGTGAGCAGCGTGCACAACCGCATTCCCGCAGGCGTCGGCTCACCTTCGAGCTGCGCGACGCCGCCCTTCTTGAGCACGAAGTTACCGAAGGTGGGTTCACCGGTCACCAGCCACGACAACAGCGCGGTCAGGTGCGGCTCGTGACCCACCACCGCGAGCCGTTCACCCTCGAGCAGCGTCCACAGCTCGACGTTGGGCTCTTTCGCGAGCAGCGCCGTCGGCTGCAGCTCGCCGTCACACAACCCGGCCAGCAGCTCAGCCGTCTCGACGGCTCTGCGTTTGGGGCTGTGCAGAATGCGATCGAAACGCAGGCCCAGTGACTCGAGCTCGTGCACCACGCCTTCGAAACGCTGCCGGCCCTTCTTCGAGAGAGGGCGAGCTGCATCATCGGCTCCGTCTTCGGCGATCGCGTGTCGGACGAGGGTGAGTTCCATGACTTGCGAGGTTCCTACCCCGGAGTCGAGCGAAGTCGATGGCGCACTTCAACACGGCCTTACGGCCGGGCCCCCACATCGAGCGCCTTGAGCTTCGACCAGGTGCCCTGAATCTTGGCCGCATACCCATTGGCCGAGCTCGTGCCGCGCACCAGCGCACCATCGACGGGGCCCGGGCCGCGGTTGTAGGCGGTCAGCGCGAGGTCAACGTCGCGATACATCTGCTGGTAGAAGCCGAGAATTTGAATGCCCGCGCGAATGGATATCTCGGGGTCGGTCAGCTCTTCCTTCAGGCCGAGCACCTTTTTCCAGTGCGGCATCACCTGCATCAGGCCCACGGCGCCCATGTTGGAGATCGCCTTGGGGTTGAAGTCTGACTCGTTGGCCATGATCGACAGCACCAGGTTCGGGTCCTGGCCCAGGTTCATGCACTCGGTGGCGATCGACTTGGCGATGCGGCGCGCCAGCGTTTGATCGAGGCTGGGCTTGAGGATCAACATCTTGAGGAAGAGCGATTCTTCGCGCGCGTGGCTCGACACCGCGCTGCGCAGGTCGACCAGCCCTGACTCGAGCTCGCGTGATTGATGACCCAGCGCGGTCAGGCCCTGCAGGTGCCGCTCGTTGGCCAGCGCGTCGGTTTGCGCCCGCTGCGAGAGGTGCTCGAGCTTGTCGTGAAAGGTCATCACGGCCGCGGTCATGCCCGCGGCCAGCGCGGTGTTCAGAATCAGGCTCGCGACCAGCAGACGCCCATGCGACGGCAAGGGAGTCGTGTCTTTGAACGCCGGGGCTTTCGAGTCGAGTGATGCGACCGCGCTCAGGGTGTGTGCTGGTTCCATGTGCTGCCTCCTCTGTGTGGTGTTGAAAGCCAACGGCCGTCCGCAACGCCCGCGATGGGTCGTGCGGCACTCTGCCAAGGGGATGCCAGCGCTTGCGCCGGAGAAGCTCGATGCGCGAACCGCCTGCGCGCATTGGGCAGGCACGGTTCGCGCACAAGGCGCATCGTTCCCATCGAGTAACAGTGGGCCGAGAAACCACGCGCAGGATTCACCAATCTGCCCTCGCCAGCGCAGGACCTGCGTACTGCAGCGAGGCACAATGTCTCAGTAGCTGGCGAGCTGTTCGTCGACCTCATCTGCCCAGCGATCGATGCCGCCGGCGAGGTTCCACACGCGCTCGAAGCCGACGGTGCGCAGGTACTCGACCGCGCGCGCGGAGCGTTCCCCCACCTTGCAGTAGACGACCAGGTCCTGCGTGGTGGACAGCTCGTTGAAGCGCGCCGCGAGCTCAGCCAGGGGAATGCACACCGAGCCCTCGAGCACGTTGATTTCCCGCTCACCGGGTTCACGCACGTCGAGCAGTCGAACCTCTTGCCTGTGTGCGCTCAGCCACTGCGGCGTCACGTCGCGCACGGCACCCGGGGTGGGCGCACGCACCCCGCAGAAGTGTTCGTAGTCGATGAGCGCCGTGATGGAAGGTGAAGGGCCGCACACCGGGCACTTCGAATCTTTCTTCACCTTGAACTGGCGGAAGCTCATCTCGAGCGCGTCGAAGGTGAGCAGCCGACCGATGAGCGGCTGGCCGAGGCCCGTCAGCACCTTGATGGCTTCCGTCGCCTGCAACGTGCCGATGACACCGGGCACGATGCCCAGCACACCGCCTTCTCCACAGCTCGGCGAAAGGCCCGGTGGCGGCGGGTCGGGATACAGGCAGCGGTAGCAGGGCCCGTCGGGCGTGCAGAACACCGAAGCCTGGCCCTCGAAGCGGAAGACGCTCGCAGAGACGTTCGGCTTTCCGGTGAGCACGCACGCGTCGTTGATCAAATAGCGGGTGGCGAAGTTGTCGGTGCCGTCGAGCACCAGGTCGTACTGCGCGAAGAGCGGAAGCACGTTGTCTGCCGAAAGCCGCAGCGCGTGCGGTTGCACCTGCACGTGCGGGTTGAGCGCGTTGAGGGTCTGGGTGGCCGAGGCGAGCTTGGTGCGCCCCACGTCAGCGGTGCCATGCAGCAGTTGGCGCTGCAGGTTGCTCAGGTCGACCACGTCGAAGTCCACCAGGCCCAACGTGCCCACGCCCGCGGCCGCCAGGTACATCGCGCAAGGAGAACCCAGCCCGCCCGCACCCACCACCAGCACGCGCGAGGCTTTGAGCTTCTTCTGACCCCTCGCGCCGAACTCAGGAAGGATGAGGTGACGGCTGTAGCGGCGGATTTCTTCGGCGCTGAAGGGCTCGCTCACGGCGCCACCTCTTTGAGTTCGAGCTCGAGTTCGGTGAAGCGTTCATCTTCGAAGCGGAACGCGCGGGGCGTCTTCGCGACCCCCCCCAGCACGGAGATGACGAGGGTGCAGAACTGCGCGGTCGCATTGCGCGCGTCTGCCAGCGAAGGCACCGCCGGCCCATCGGGGTGCGAGTGGTAGAAACCCTGCGCCCCCTTCTTTTCGACGGCCAGAAAGTCAGCGACCGAGATGGAGAAGGTGCTGCGGCGATCGACCGCCGCGTTCTTCAGTGGCCTGACCTGGCCATCGCTGAGCAGAGCGCCCACACACTCCTCAGGGTAGGCGCGTTCGGCGTGCGCGCGCATCGTGTTCATCGCTTCGGTCGTCAAAGTCACCACGGCTGACACGGCCCCACTATGACGCAGACCCTGCGAAGGCTCCTCGCCGTCTTGCTGGTCTTTCGAGCTGCCTGACGTGGGCAACGCAGCCGCGTCGTTCGACGACCAGCCCTTCGAGCTCGTGGTGCCCAGCCAGCCCCGTGACTTCCGCGTGCACCTGCTCACGCACGCGGTGAAGCTGTAAGGTCTCGTCATGACCCTGCCCATCGTTCGCGACTACATGGACAAAGTCGTCCCCACGTTGTCGCCAGAGACGGCGATTCTCGAGGCCGTCGACTTTCTGTTGAGCCACCACGTCACCGGCGCGCCCGTGCTCGACAAAGAGGGCAAGGTCATCGGCATCCTCACCGAGAAGGATTGCCTGCGGCTGCTCTCCACCGGCATGGAGGCAGACAAGCCCCGCGGCACGGTGCGCGACTTCATGACGACGCAGGTCACTTCGGTGCCTTCGCACATGAACGTCTATTTCCTTGCGGGCATGTTTCTGACCGCGAACTACCGCCGGTTGCCTGTCATCGATGATGGCAAGCTGGTGGGGGCCATCACGCGCTTCGATATTTTGCGGGTCATTCAGGCGAACCTGAAGACCTCTGCGTAGCGGTCACCGTTCGGCCTTCACCCGACGAAACAATCAACCGGTCATCCCGAGAGCAGTCGAGGGATTGCCTCTCCTTCGCACTGCAAGTGCCCCCTCGACTTTGGCTCGGGGAGACCGGTGATTCCGCCAACCCTCTCGATGCGAGCGGTGGGCTCCTTCGTTCCCGAGTGAGGACTCCTCGAAGCTGGGCGTGCCGCGCTGAGACAGGCCCGTCACTTGACCTGAGTGGACACGGGTCAGGAAATGGCGGTGCTCCGGCAGCGCACGCCGATCGTCAGCTTCGCGCTGGCCGCGGTGTGCGTGGGCATCTTCGCGCTGCAGATGTTCTGGGGCAGCGGAGAACCGGTGACGGCGGCCACGCGCATGGGCGCGCTCATTCCCAGCGAGGTGTTCGCGGGTGATTGGTGGCGGCTGTTCTCGGTGATGTTGCTGCACGGGAGCTTTCTTCACCTCGCGCTCAACATGCTCGCGCTGCTCAGCTTCGGGCCGTTCCTGGAAAAGCTGATCGGCAGCCCGCGGTATCTGCTGCTCTTCGTGCTCTCGGGGCTGGGGGGCAGCGTGTTGTCCCTCATGCGCGGCATCGAGATCATCGGCGTGGGCGCGTCGGGCGGCATCTGGGGGCTGATGGTTGCGGGCGCGGTGGTGGTGACCTGGCCGCGGGGCCTGCTCCCACCCGCGCTCGCCTCGCAGTTGCGTCAGCGCGCGTGGACGCCGGTGGCGATCAACCTCGTCTATTCGCTGCAGCCGGGCATCGACATGCGCGCGCACATCGGTGGCGGCGTGGTCGGTGGGCTGCTGGTCTTCCTGCTCACCAGCTCAGCTTCTCGGAACGAACCGCTGCGGCCTTCGGCTGGCTTCAAGGTGGCGGCGGTGGTCGTGGGTCTGCTGCTCGCGGTGTCGTTCGGCATTGCGCTGGCTGACGGTCATCCGTGGCAGCTGCGCAATTAGTGGGCCCCTCACCCCGACCCTGCGCTACTTGTTCAGCTCGCGCGCGATCGCCTCTGCTTGTCGCTGAGCTGCCACCACGGCGCCCTCTGAGTGAGCGCTCACCAGAAAATCCCCCGCCAGAAACAGCCCGTCGAACGAAGCGAACAACCCGAGGCCCTGCGAATCGAACGGAGCCCGCCCCGCCGGCCAGAACGGAATCGCCGCCGGGTGGTACGTGTACACCGCCGACCCGCGCACGAACTTCGAGAACCCGGGCCACAGTTGCTCCAGACCCGCGACGAGCTCCTCGCGTTTCCGCTCATGAGGCACCAGATGAAAGGCACGCGCGGAAGCTCCATGGATCAGCAACGAGAACACTTCATTTTTCTGCGATGCCGGGCTGGGCGTGCGCACGCCGTACACCGCGCCCAGCAGCCCGTCGGTCAGCACGGGAAACGGGCGAGCCGCCACGCCGCCCCACAACCCGTGCGCTGCCTTGTCGATGATCAGGTGCACCACTGCGTATTGCCCGCGGCCGATCGACGCCATCGCCCACTGCGCGGACTGCGGCAGCGGCGGGGTCAACTCGATCAAGTGCTGCATCATCCACGGCACGGCAAGCACCACCCGTCGCGCACGCAGTTCCTTGACCTGCCCATCACGCAGGTAGCGCACCGTCACGCTCCACTGACCGGCTGCATCGCGGTGTCGTTCGATGCCCATCACCTTCGCGCGCAGCGTGGTGTGGCCCGCGAGTGCTTTTTCGAGGGCCTCGATGACGCGCGAGTTTCCGCCCACGGCGTGAAACGCGCGTTCACCCCCGAACAGGAACGTGCGCAGCTCGAAGATTCCAAACGCGGCGCTGAACTCTTCGGCTGACGCCCCGAGCTCACACTCGAGGGTCAGGCGGATCCACTTCTGCACGCGAGGCGGCACGCCTTCGTTCTGCAGCCACTGCGCGAAGGAGAGCTGCGCCAGGGCCGGGTGCTGCTCGAGCTGCGTGAAGAGGGTCTCGGCGCGTTTGAAGAACGCACGCTGCGCCTGGCGATCGGCCGGCGAGAAGAGTGAGTCGAAGTACGCGTCACTGCTCTCCTGCGTGAATGGGTGAAGCGTGCCGTCGAGGACCACGCTGGAAAAGGTGCCTTCGCCTTCCAACTCGACGCCGAGCTTCTTCGCGAGGGGAAGAAGCGGGCTCTTCTCCCAAATCTCCTCGAGGCCGTACTCCGCGCGCAGGCCGGGGCCGTATTCAGCGGTCGCCACGCGGCCACCGAGACGGTCGGTCAGCTCGAGCACGTGCGCGTTGAGGCCGCGCTGTTGCAGTTCGTAGGCGGTGACGAGGCCCGCGAGCCCGCCGCCGACCACGGCCACGTCGACCACTTCGGGGACTTCGGGGGCAGGGCGCGTTGCGGAACGTGGCGTGGCGCAACCGGCGGCGAGGAGGCAGGTGAGCAGCATCCGCATGACGTGCGTCTTAGCCGATTCGGCCCTCACCCCGACCCTTCAGTGGCCCGGGTGCTGTGGGCGCTGGGACTGGAGCAGAGCCTGGGGGCCGTGGAGCGCGGCTCGCTGGAGCGGCTCTCGCCCATTCTCATGACCGCGCTCTGCGCAGGGCTGGCGCTCATTCCGCTCGTGCTCGCGGGAGACCAACCGGGCAACGAGATCCAGGCGCCGATGGGGGTGGTCATCCTGGGCGGGCTGCTGTCATCGACGGCCCTGAACATGCTGGTGGTGCCGGCGCTGTACGCGCGCTTCGGGCGGAAGCGCGTCGGCTGAGCGACCCGAGCGCCAGCACCTGCCGGGGCGCAGCTTGCCGCCGGTGTATACGTTGTCATACAACTGAGCCATGGCTGCCACCGACATCCTCACGCTGCGCCTCGACCCAGCCACCGCCCGACGTCTCGGCCGACTCTCCAAGGCGACCGATCGCACGAAGTCCCGGCTCGCGGCCGAGGCCATCTCCAGGTTCCTCGACGAGAACGCCTGGCAGGTCGCGGCGATCGAGGCGGGCGCGCGCGCAGCCGACAGGGGGGCGGTTGCTCCTCAGGACGACGTCGAGCAGTGGGTGAAGAGCTGGGGCAAGCCGCGTGAGCTGAAGCGGCCACGATGAAGGCGAAGGTCGCCTGGACCCACCTGGCCATCGACGATCTCGACTCGATTCGGCACTACATCGAGTTCGACGACCCACGCGCGGCGGTCAGCACGGCAAGGGGCATCCTCAAGGCGACGGCCCGCCTTTCGACCCTGCCATTCATCGGGCGACCCGGCCGGGTCATCAACACGCGCGAGTTGGTTCTCGAGGATCGCCCCTACATCGTCTCGTACCGCGTCACCGCGGGTGTGGTGGAGGTGCTGCGCGTGCTGCACACCTCCCGGCGATGGCCGAAGCGGTTGCACTGAGCGCTGCACCCCGTTCAACGCGGACGTCACCTGTCCCTGAGCACCGTGTCGCAGCAGGTCCGCGAAGTTGAGGTACGGCGGCCTTGGCTGGCTCGCTGGCTGTTGCGACGAGCTTCTCCGGCGGCTCTGAACTCCCAGTGGCTCACTCAGCCGCCAGTCGAGCGACCAACAGGCGGGCCCGTTCAAGCGCGCCGCGCAGTGAAGACCAGTCCCGGACTGCCAGCTGAGCCAGCTCACGAATGCGCGCACCGCGGTACCGGGCCCCGTAGCCATGCCTGAAGAGGTGTCGAAAGCCCAACAGCTCGCGGAGCGTGTCGAGCTGCGTCGCCTCGAACCAGGCAGGACGAACGCCGGGCACTTCGAGGGCCGAGAGCGCCAGCAGCCGACGGTGAGAGTCAGCGCCGGTTGGCTCGCTGCCCTCGAGGCCGACCGCGAGCCGCGCCAGCGCCGCCTCGATGCCCGTGTAGAGATGATGAAGGAGCGCCGCCGGAATCAACACTTCGGGGTCGGTCGCCTCGCGAGAGCTCCAGGGGCTGAGGCTCTTCGCCAGCTCGTCCAGCGAGGCCAGATCGGCGCCCAGCTCGACGGACAGGCGGGCAAGCTCTGCGCGATCGCGCGCGGTCATGAGAGCCGGACCCCGGTCTGGGTCACCCGGGCGACGAGGGGGGGCGGGGCGTCTTCCAGCCGAACCACGTCGACCGCGCGATCGAGCAGCTCGGCACAGGTGGCTGCCGCCCTGAGCGCCTCGTGGAACCCGAGCCCGCGCGTGGCGAGATCCACGTCGCTGTCAGCCCCGAACCGCCCGTCGGTCAGGGAACCGAAGAGGTAGATCTCGACGGCACCCAGCCCCTGGAGGTGGCTGACGATCGAGGGGAGCAGCTCCCGCAGCCGCACCATTTCGGCCGCGTCCGCTTCAGCGCGCGCCGTGGTCCGTCGTGCGTAGGCGTCCCGCATCTGCTCGTAGGTCACCATCGGCTCGAAACCTACCACGCGAAGCGAGCCCCACAGGCGGAACCGATAGCCGATTTAAGGCGGGAATTCTCGGCAGGGCCCGGATACCCGGGGCCGGAACATCTGCGTGGGGGCTGAAAGTCGCGGGTGCCAAGGCGGTGTGGAGGATGCCTGAAGCGCCTGAAGGATGCACCTTCATGCACCTCCGGCCAGGCGTCTCAAGGCGAGTGCGCGTCAGGGCGGGGCGGGAGTCGACCCGCGAGGCCGTCAGGGGAGCGCCAAAGCCAACTGCGGTGGCCCGGTGGCCCGGTGGCGCGTTGTGGCGGTATTTGCGTGCAGGCTGAATCCTTCCAGGAAGGCGCAACGCCTGGCCTCACGTGGGCGGGCATTCTCCTCGTCGCCCAGCGGCAGCCGCGTCTG
>JAYVFP010000145.1:0-13507 GCA_043773025.1 Archangium sp. | reverse complement strand
TCGAGATGCCACTTGCTGCGCGAGGCGGAAGTGCTCCTTCGACTTCGCTCAGGAGGACCGGTTGTTCTTCGGAAAGAAATCGCCGGTGAAGCCGGTCCGCTGCTCGGGTAGCGGCCGGTACCACACCGACGACACCTTCGTGATCGGCAAGGCCGACGCGGCGGGCAAGTTCACCGGCGCCAAGCTGCAGGGTGACATGGCGATGAAGGAAGGCGACGTCATCCGCATGCGCGCCCGGTACGCCGATGGCACCACCTCCGACTGGGTGAACATCAAGGCGAACACCGCCGAGACCGCCGACACCCGCAACGCGCAGGTCGCCGTCTTTCGCATCGGCCTCACCGCCGGGGCCAACGGCGCCATCAACGTCGAGAACATCAACGGCAGCCGCCAGATCTCTGAGCCGGGCGCGAAGGTGCAGTTCACCAACGCGCGCACGGGGGAGAAGCAGGTCGTCACCCTCAACGGTGAAGGCACCTTCCCCGCGGGCGTGCAGCTCAAGGGCAAGCCGGGCGACACCTTCGCGGTGGCCGCCTCTGACGGCACCAACAACGCCGACTTTCGCACCTCGGTGGGGAACGTCTCGGTGCCGGGCGGCACCACGGGCGGCGACCTTCTGCCCGACCCCGCGCTCCACAAGGACGAGATGAACGCGGACGGCACGCCGAAGTTCGGCAAGAAGCTGTTCACCGGCCCGCTCTTCGCCGACGGCGTGAAGTCGGGTGACGCGCAGCAGGGGCAGATCGGCAACTGCTACTTCCCCGCCGCGGTCGCCTCGGTCGCTCACATGAACCCGGATCTCATTCAGAACATGGTGAAGGCCAACGGCGACGGGACGTACACCGTGACCTTCAAGGAGCGCGACTGGGCGACCGGGCGCACCAAGGACGTTCAGGTGAAGGTCGACGGCGAGCTCTACGCCCGCTCGTACGGCGGCCCGCTCTACGGCCGGAGCTCAAACAGCTCCGAGTCGACCAAGATGGAGATGTGGTACCCCATCGTCGAGAAGGCCTACGCGCAGTGGAAGGGCAGCTACGACGCGATCGGCAACGGCGGCTCATCGGCTGACGTGTTCGAAGACTTCACCGGCGCTCAGGGCCGATCCACCAACGCGGCGGGCAACCCCGACAGCGTGTGGCGCACCATCACCACGGCCATCGACGCGAAGAAGCCGGTCGCCGCGGGCACGCACGATGCCGGCGGGCCGGTGAACTACGCGAACACCGGCGTGTTCGGCGATCACGCGTACTCGATCCTCGGCTACGAGAAGGTCGGCACCGATCGCATCCTGCTCATCCGCAATCCCTGGGGCGAGTCTGAGCCCGCGGGCAACGGCGCGAACGACGGCGTGTTCAAGATGAAGCTCGAAGAGTTCCAGAAGCTCTACGACAACGTGATGACCACGAACTGAGTCGCGCGGGGTGAGGGTGAGGGGCCAACAGCGGCTCGAACCCAGGCCTTTCAAACCGACTGCCCTCTCCCCGACCCTCTCCCCCTCGGGGAGAGGGAGCGCGTTACGGCTGAACGGCCGCCAGCGTGCGCAGCGCCTTCTCGATGTCGCCCTGCTGCGGCACCGACGCCAGCTCGAGCGGATCAGCCAGACCGATGCCTGGCAGGAACTTACCTGCGAGCAGCTTCGGCGGCGCGAGCAGCTTGAAGAACAGCTCGTCGACCACCCGGCGCACCAGGTGCTCACCAAAGTTCGTCACCTCGGTGTCTTCGTTCACGAAGATCACCCGGCCGGTCTTCTCGACCGACGCCTTGATGGCCTCCCAGTCGTACGGCCACAGCGAGCGCAGGTCGATCACCTCGGCGTCGATGCCTTCAGCCGCGAGCACTTCCGCGGCCTGGGCACACAACGGCAACGTGCGGCCGTAGCTCACCACCGTCAGCTGCGAACCCGAACGCACCGTCTTCGCCTTGCCGATCGGGATCGACACGTCTTCGAGCGCAGGCCACTGCGGCGCCCACCTGGTGCGATCGCCCAGCGGCGCGTCGATGAGCTTGCTCAGCGCCTTGTCTTCCCCCGGCTCACCGGGAATCAGCTCCTGCCCACGAATGCGCATCAGCGCCTTGGGAATCAGGAACATCACCGGGTTCGTCTCTTTGCAGGCCGAGAGCAACAACCCGTACGCGTCGAGCGGCGTCGAGGGCATCACGATCTTCCACCCCGCGATGTGGGTCGCCATCGCGTCGATGGAGTGCGAATGGTAGATGCTGCCGCGAATTCCGCTGCCGACCGGCGTCATCACCACCATCGGCAGGTTCCACTGACCGTTCGAAGACCACTGGGTATTCCCAGCGAGCTTGAGCAGATCGATGGTGTTGAAGATGTAGTCGCAGAACTGGATCTCGGCGACCGGCTTGCCGCCCGCCATCGCGATGCCCATCGCCATGCCGATGATGCCGCGCTCATCGAGCGGCGTGTTCCAGGTGGTCTTGAGCCCCTGGGTGCAGGTGAACACGCCGCCCAGCGGCATACCCACGTCTTCACCGAAGATGTCCGTCACGCCGAGGTTCGTTTCGGCGAAGTGAAGGGCCATGCGTACTGCCTGCGCCATGTTGGCCATGGGTCGTCTCGTTTGAAGAAGGTTTGAAAAATCAGGCGAAAGGATCGCGGCCGGGCTCGCCGTGGAACACGTGATCCCAGATGGTGCTGCCGTCGGGGAACGCTTCTTCTTTCACCGCGCGCGCGAGGTCAGCCAGCTCTTCGGTGTAGCGATCACGAACCGCCTTCGCCTGTTCCTTGGTCAGCATGCCGGCCTTCTCGAGCTTCGCTTCGAAGACGGTGATGCAGTCGGCCTCGTGGGTGGCGAAGTTCGCGCCCGACGCCGAGCTGTGGCCGTAGAGCCGCGAGACCCGCGCCTCGACCAGGTACGGCTTTCGCTCGGTGCGCACGTACTCCATCGCTTCTTTGAGCTCGAGGTACGCCGAGATGGGATCGTTGCCGTCGATGGTCTTGGTTTTCATGCCGAAGGCCACGCCGCGATCGCTGATCCGCTCAACGCCTTGCGTCTGCTCGTAGGGGGTCGAGATGCCCCAGCGGTTGTTGGTCACCAAAATCAACACCGGCAGTTCCTGGCCCGGCCGGCTCGACCAGATGAGGCAGCTGGCGAAATCGCCCTCAGCCGTACCCGCGTCGCCGCCCGTCACGATGCTGATGCCGTCACCGCCGAAGCGCTTTTGAACCAGCGCGGTGCCCGGGGCCATCGCGTACTGCACCTCGATGGGCGAGCTGACGGGGGTGAGGTTCCATTCCTTCTTCGAGAAGTGCCCTGCGAAGTTGCGGCCGCCCGAGTACGGATCGGTGGCCGTGTTCTTCATCTGGCGGATCGCGCCCAGCGGCTCTTCGCCCATCGCCAGCAAGGTGGCCGATTGGCGGTAGTGAAAGTGGAGGTAGTCGAAGGCCGGGCCCATGCCCTTCTTGATCAACAGGCCGAGCGGCACGTTGAAGGCCTCTTCACCGGGCCCGCCGATCCAGAAGTAGCCGTGACCGGTTTTGTACATGGCGATCAGGCGCTCCTCGAGGCAGCGCGCCTTCACCATCGTGTCGTGCATCGACAACAAGAGCTTCTTGTCGAGCGGCAGCTCCTCGGAGTGCGTCACCAGCGCCTTGAAAGGCTTGGCCGAAGCCTTCGCCGATTTCGCCGGGGCGCTCATCTTCTTCGCGTCACGAGCCATGGATGACGCTGCTCTACACCTAAATCGGCGCAGACTGATCCACAGAAAGACCGGGGGGCACCCCGCCTTACTTGTAGAACTTGTCGCTGAGCTTGAGCAGCTCGTCTTCGCAGTTGTCGATGCGGCGCAGCGTGTTGGCCTCGTCACAGGCCTTCTTCACGCGGCTGACGGCCTTCTCGTAGTACTCGGCGCGTTCGGAGTCCTGACGCATGACGCTGAGCATGTCATCGAGGGTGATGTCGATGCGGCGCGCCCGTTTGCGCTCGCCGATGGTGACGTCGTCGAGCACCGCGTCGCGATCTTCTTCGATGACCGGCTCGCCTGCGTCGACCTCCTCGTTCAACGAGGGATCGACCGGCGCGGGCGCGGCGACCGGGTCTTTCCTGACGTCAACCGGGTTCACCTTCGGGGTGACCACGGGGGGATCGACCCGGGCAAGCATGGGGTTCTTCAGGGGCCCATCGGTCCTGGGGGGCGGCTTCTTCCCGATGGCCACCGGCGGCGTCACCGGCGCGGGCCACAACACGTAGGTCAACACGGCCGCGAACCACAGGCCCACCACGCCGCCCAGCACCCACGGCCAGCGGCGGCTCACCTTGCGCTTGAGATCAGCCACCTGCGCCGAGACGGCCAGCTCGCGGGCGCGCTTCCTCTCGCCACCGGTCGCTTCGGGGTCGTCGACCACCGGCTCGATGGCCATCAGGCTCATCTGGGTGGTGGCGTTACGCATCTGCTTGGTCGCTGCGCGCAGGTCGGCCTTCACCTGCACCGCGTCGGGCCGCTCACCGGGTTCCTTGGCGAGCAGCTTGAGGATCAGCTCAGAGAGCGCCTTGGGGATCTCCTTGTTCAGCTCGTGGGGGATGGGCGGCGGCGAGTGAACGTGCTTCTCCATCACCTCCATCGGCGTGGTGCCGATGAACGGGAGCTGCCCGGTCAACATGTGAAAACACAGCACGCCGAACGCGTAGAGATCGGCCGGGGGCCCCGCGGGCCGGCCGCGCGCGTGTTCGGGCGAGATGTAGTCGGGGGTACCTGCGATGCGGGTGACGTTCTGCTGGCTGCGCCGGGCGAGGCCGAAGTCGAGCAGCTTCACGTAGAAGAGGTGCGCCTCTTTCACGAGGAAGACGTTCGCGGGCTTGAGATCGCGGTGCACCACGCCCGCTTCGTGCGCGGCGCTCAGGGCCGAGAGCACCTGCTCCAGGATGATCACCGCGTCGCCCGCGGGGATCTTCGTCTCGCGCTGCATGCGCTGCTCGAGCGCCTCGCCTTCGAGCAGCTCCATGATCAGATAGTTGCGGCCATCTTCCAGCGTACCGGCGCCGAAGATGTTGATGATGCCGCGGTTCTTGATCGAGCTGATGATGCGCGCTTCGTCGAGCAGCCGATCCATATCGCGTGGATCAGGCGAGATGTCGGGCCGCAGCACCTTGATCGCCACGCTCTTGCCGATCATCTGGTGCGTCGCCTTGTAGACGACGCCCATGCCACCGACGCCGAGCTTCGACTCGATGACGTATTCCTGCAGCTTGCGACCGATCAACGAGTCGCGGCCCGAAGACGAGCTGAGCGCATCGTTGGCGGGCGCGGCGGCCTTGTTGTTCACCGCATTCGAGCGGCGCGGCGCAGCCCCTGCTTGAGGCACCGGCCCCGCGGGACGGGGGGCGGGTTTACGAGGCGGTTGATCCTCGTGCTCCATCAGGGTGCTGGCGTCGGGCGTGGCGCCCATGCCCGGGTCAGTCGCGAGCGGCTTTCGGGTGACGGGCCGGGCAGGCGCTTTGGCGCCGGGAGCGAGGGCTTTGCTCCTGGAAGTCGCCTCGCCACTGAGGCCGAGCGCGGTGCCGCATTTCGGGCACACCCGAGTGTCCGTGGGAGACACAGTTCCACACTTCGGGCAGAGGACTTCACCGGCCATGAGCAGCGGTATTCTCGCACAGTCGCGCCCGGCCCCGGGCTAATTCCAGCCCGCTCACAGCGCTGACGGCTGAAACCCTTCACCGTCGCGCGACAGCACCAACTGACCACACGCGGCGGCGATCTCCCGGCCGCGCGGCCAGCGGATCAGCGTGAGCATGCCCTGCTCGACCAACCGTGCGTGAAACGCGCGCACCCGCGACTCGCTGGGCGTCTCGAGGCCGGTACCCGGGTACGGATTGTAGGGGATGAGGTTGACCCGCGACGGGATGCCTTCGAGCAGGGTGACCAGCCGGTCTGCATCGGCGTCGGTGTCGTTGAGATTCTTGAACAGCACGTACTCGATGAAGTAGTCGCGCTTGCCGTTGCGCCGCTCGACGTCTTTGCGCAACGCATTGAGCAGCGACTCAATCGGCCAGGTCTTGTTCTGCGGCATCACCTGCGCGCGCACTTCGTCGGTGGTCGCGTTCAACGAGAGGGCGAGCGAGGCCTTCGACTCGGCGAGGAAACGTTCGAGGCCCGGCAAGACGCCCGAAGTCGAAACGGTCACCGCCACCCGGCGCAGCTGCGGCGCGGGGCTCTGCGTGAGCACCTCGATCGCGTGGAGCACCTCGTCGAGGTTGTCCATCGGCTCGCCCATGCCCATGAAGACCACGTTGCTTGCGGGCTGCTCCACGGGCGCTTCGCTGCGGGCGAGCAGGTACTGCGCGACCATCTCTTCGGCCTTGAGCTGGCGAATGAAGCCGAGCTCCTTCGTCGCGCAGAAGACGCACTTGCGCGTGCAGCCAGCCTGGCTCGAGATGCAGATGGTGCTGCGGCCCTTCGCGGGAATGCGCACTGTCTCGACGTTGGTGCCGGCGAAGTCGAGCGCGTACTTGGTGGTGCCGTCGGGGCTCTGCTGGCGCTCGGTCACCTTCGGCACCACCAGACCGTGGCGGCCGAGGAACGGAGTCCACACGCGGTGGCTGACGCCTTCGATCGCCTCAGGCAGCGCAGTGGGCATCGGGCGCTGAGAAAACAACCACCGCAACGTCTCGACCGCGCGCGCACGGCTGCCCAGCTCGACGGTGAGCTGTTCCAGCGTCAACGCAGGGAGTTGGCGGGCCACGGGGTTCACCTCGCAGAGGCGTGGACTCGGTGTCAACGTCCTCGGCGTGACCGTTCCTCCCGAGAGCAGTCGAGGGAGTACCTTCGCCTGGACGCTCGATGCGAACGGATGGGGCGGGCAGGAACAACGATTCCTCCGGGGGTGTCGACGGGTACGATGCCGCTTCCTTTCAGGGGGAACCCCACCCACATGCGAACTCAACCCCATGGCGCCGTGAGCCGCCGTCTTGTCATTGGTCTGGCCGTCGCACTGGCCGTCATCGTGGGCTTCGCCAGCACGCGCACCTGTCTGCGCGTCGGCTTCTCCACCGGCCTCTGGCTCGACGAGTGCCCCGATGGGGAACTGCGCCAGACCATCAACGTCTCGGCCCCCGAGCTCAAGCGTGGCGCGTTCGGTTCGGTGTCGGTGACCGTGAACGCGACCTACCTGGTGGCGCCGAATGATCAGCGGCGCACCGAGGCCATCACGAACTTCACGCCGATCGTCTCGTTGGTCAGCGCGACGGGAGAAACGCAGCTCTCGCCAAAGAAGAGCTGGGACAAAGCAGGCGGCGGGCTGCAGGCCGAGGTCGAGCTGCCGAAGGTGAACGACGGCGACTACAAGCTGCGCACCCGCATCACTTCGCCCATCGGCGAGCAGGTGATCGAGCTGCCGCTGCCGCTCTACACGCCCGCGCGGGTGCACGTAATCACCGACCGCCCGCTGTACGAGCCCGGCAACGTGGTGAAGTTTCGAGCCGTCGCGCTCAAGGCCTCCGACCTCACGCCGCTCGAAGAACGCCCCGGCACCTGGAGGGTCACCGATTCGCAAGGCGAGCTGCTCCTCGAAGAACGCGCGCCCACCGGGCCCTGGGGTGTGGTCTCAGGCACCTTCCCCATCGATCGCGGCAGCCAGTCAGGCACGTGGACGGTGACCTGGCAATCGGGCGCCACCGCTGAGTCGCGCACCTTCACCGTCAAGCCGTTCACCCTGCCCCGCTTCCGCGTCGAGGCGTCTCCCGTCAAACCCTTTTACCGCCGCAATGAACGGCCGATGCTCAAGGGCTCGGTCACCTACAGCTCGGGCGCTCCGGTCGCGAACGCGAAGCTCGAGCTGAACTGGAACGTGTCGGGTGCGTGGCCGCCGCCGACCAGCTGGGTCGAAGGCAACGCACTGCCGAAGCTCGCCACCACCAACGCGAGCGGCGCCTTCACCGCCGAGCTGCCGATGGTGCCCGACGACCTTCAAGGTCAGGCCACGCTGAGCGTGAACATCGGCGCCGTCGACGCCGCGGGCGATCGCGTGGAAAGCAGCGCCTCCATTCTTCTCTCGCAGGATCTCATCGGAACCTCGGGCGTCACCGAGCTCGCCGACGGCCTGGTTGAAGGCTTCAACAATCGAATCTTCCTGCGCGCGACGACCGCCGATGGCCGCGTGCTCGAAGGCGTGACGCTCAACGTGAAGCGCCTCTGGGAGCCGACCGACAAGGGCACCGAAGCGAAGGTCGACGAAGACGGCGTGGCGAGCTTGCAGGTCGATCCCGGCCCGCCGGTGAACATCGTGATCCCCGCAATGCCCTTTCGTCCCCCGCCCCGCACCAAGCTGGTGGTGCGCAACGGTCTGTCTGAGCGGCTCGGTCTGAATGAAGACGATGGCGATGTCTCGCTGGCCGATCGCATGGCCTTCGATCGCCTCGACGCGAAGCTCGAGCCCTGCGCGCGCTACGTGCTCGACGGTGGCGCAGACGTGAGCGTGGGCCTGTTGGTGCGCGCTTCAGGCGCCGTGGTGTCGATGGCGCTGCCCACCTCGAAGCTCGGCAAGTGCATGGAAGGCGTGCTCAAGGGTCTGCAGCTCGGCGCCGGCAAAGAGCGCTTCTTCGAAGCAAGCTGGTCCTTCAATGACGAAGAGCTGCCCCGCTTCGAGCTCAGCGTCGACGGTTTCCCCCAGCCACCCGAGCCGCTCAACCTCGCGCTCGCCGACGCTCTGCTGGAGGCGCGCGATTGCCTGCCCGCAACCGTCAAGACCGGCGTGTTGCCCCGCATGATTCATTGGAAGGTCAGCGCCGATTGGAAACGTGTCGAGCTCGACTGGGTGCCGGTGAAAGGTGACGCGTACGCCGAGTCGGCGCTCTCCTGCATCACCTCGCGCGTCAAGACGCTCGAGTTCCCGAAGATGCTCGACGCCGAGCAACAGGCAGAAGAGAGCTCCATCGGCGTGGCGACCGTCTCGGTCAACGCGCCGGAAAAGTACGAGTCGCTCAAGCCGCAAGACACGGTGATGGTCGGGTACGAGTTCCTGGTCACCGCGAAGAAGGGCACCGAGGTGTTCGGCAGCACGAAGCTGCGCATGAACCCCGGCACCGTTCCGCAGATCCGCCTGCGCGCCGAAACGCAGCTGCTCAAGGCAGGCGCGAAGGTGAAGGTGGAGATTCTCCGTGGGCCCGACTTCACAGGCGAGCTGCCCGAGAAGTTGTTCCTCACGCACGCGTACCAATCGCAAGAAGCGAAGGTCGACCCCAGCACCCGCAGCGCCGACTTCACCATTCCCGCTGATTGGCAGGGCTGGGCCTCCGTGCAGTGGGGCGGTGGCCAGGTGTTCCTCTTCGTGCAGCCGAACGCGGCGCTCTCGGTGAAGGTGACGCCCGAGAAGGAACGGTACGCGCCTGGTCAGATCGCCCAGCTCGGCATCGAGACGTTGGTCGGCGGCACGGGCGGCGCTGCAGCCGTCGGGTTGTTCGGCGTCGACGAGAGCCTCTCGCAGCTCGCTTCGCTTCCGGGCGCCGATGAGCTCGCGCCCTTGAGGCCGCAGGCGACGGGCACCGCGGCGTTCGGCTCGATGGATGCGCAGGCTCTCTCGCTGGGCCGCATTCGGGGCGCCAACGCGGCGGCGGCGACGCTGGTGCGGGTCTCGTCGATGCCTCAGCCTCCGCAGGTCGAGGCCGCGGTGTCGATCTCGGGTAGCACGGTGTTCGATCCCAACGAAGCGCAGGTCGATCGCTTCTACGTGGTGCTGGGCGAGCTCTACACCCAGGTGCGCACGTGGGAGTCGGCAGCGCCCGCCTCAGACAAGATGACGCCGCCGGTGATGGCGCGGTTGTGGAACCAGTCGCTCGATGCCGTCGAGTCGCGCAAAGACTCAGCGCGCGATGCGTGGGGCAGAAGGCTGAGGCTGCATCGGCTGCCTGCTGATCTGCTCGCGCTCACCGAACCGCGCTCTGTCGTCATCAACGGAACCCGGCTGCCGGAAGACACTCAAAATTGGTCGCAGTGGGTCGCAAAGGAAAAGCCATGAAGAAGTTCCTCGTTCTGGGTCTCACCGGCCTCGCGATTCTCTTCGTCACCTTCGTCGGGCTCGAGCTCGGCGACAACTTCAAGGCTTCCTGGGGCATGAGCGCTGACGCCCTGTCGGGTGAAAACCGCTACCGCGAGGAATTCGCGCCCTCCCCCGTACTCGAACGGTTCCCGGCGGCCCCGAAGATGGACATCGATCTGGGCTTGATGGGCAAGCTGGAGCAGCAGCGTTCGGCTCCGATGGTGAGGGGGACAAAGGGGCTGGGGACCATGGGCTCTGGCCGGGGCGGCGGCAGCGTGGGCTACGGCAGTCTGGGCGCGGTCACCACGCCCATGGCCATCGGCATCGGCCTGGCCAAGGATTCACCGGCCGAGAGCGCCGAGATGGAGGGTGAGCTGGCGCAGCCTGCAGCGACGCGCGCGTGGTTCCCCGAGACGTTTCTCTTCGAGCCGTTGATCGTCACCGATGCGCAGGGCCGGGCGAACATTCCAGTGAAGGTGCCCGATCGTCTCACCACCTGGCGGCTGCTCGCGCTCGCGCATTCTCGACAGGGCAGCCAGGCTGGCAGCGTGGCGAGCTTCCTCGGCACCCTGCCCACCTACGTCGAGCCGGTCACGCCTGCGTTCCTCTACGCGGGCGACTCGGTGCGGCTGCCGATCCAGGTGGTGAACACCACCGACGCCGACGTCAACACCTCGCTCGCGTACGCCATTTCCGGCGCCACGCTTTCCGGCACGGGCGGCGCGGTGAAGGTGCCCGCGGGCGGCAACGCGCTGCAGTACGTGACGTTGAACACCACCAAGCCGGGCACCGCGTTGTTCAAGGCCACGCTGGGCACCACCGACGCGATCGAGAAGAGCATCGAGCTCAAGCCTGCGGGCCGGCGTGAGCTGGTGAGCAAGGCGGGCACGCTCGCTGCGCCCCGTACGTTCTCCCTCTCGGGCCCCGCCAATCCGCTGCCCGGTACGGAAGCCGTGCGGCTGCGCGTGTACCCCGGCGCCCTCGGTCTCATTCGCAACGAGCTGTCGGCTGCGCCGGGTCGCGGTGGTGTGGCGGAAGACGCGTACCTGCTGCAGTTGCTGGGTCAGGCGCCTGCGCTCCTCAACTCGTTGGGCGCGAAGGCCGATGAGCCGGTGATTCGCGACCTGTCGATCCTCGCGACGCAGCGGGTGATGCAGTACGCGCGTTCGCCTTCGGTCGACACGGCCACGCTGCTGACCGAAGCAGCGCTTGCGCACCCGCAGAATCCGGTGCTGGCCCGGTTGGGTGAACGGCTCGCTTTGCAGGTCGCGCAGCAACAGCGCGCTGACGGTACGTGTCAGGGCGCCAATGGGTGGACGCTCCAGCGCTTGCTGGTGACCACCTCTGATTGTGTACGTGCGGCGCGGGCTTCGATGGAAACGCCTGCCGCTCGCCAACGCGCGACCGCGGTCACCTTGAAAGCCTCGGGTGCGTTCGAGCGCAACGCTGCGCGGGTCAACGACGCGTACACGGCGGCGGCGATCCTCGCGTCGGGGGCGATCACCGGCGGCGTGGGTGACACCTTGCGCAAGCTGGTGCTCGAGAAGCTCGCGGAGTCTTCTGACGGCGGGAAGTACCTGCCGGTCGACCTGGGTGTGGTGCGCGCCGATGGCGTGGCGCCCTCGACGTACGAAGCGACCGCGATGGCCATTCTCGCGCTGCAAGACGTGAAAGACGCGCCGCTGGCCGACCTCGGCACGTACCTGCTCTCGGGCTACTCGTCGTACTCGGGCTGGGGTGATGGCCGCGCCAACCTGGTGGCTCTGCGTGCGGCGGTTCGGCTGTTCAAAGATCCCGTGCCGCCCGGCGTGAAGATCACCCTCGAACGTGATGGCCACGCGATCACCACGGGCATCATCGACGCGGCCGCGCTGCAAAGTGTGCTCTCTCTCGACGCTGACGCGACCGGCAGTGGTGGCGCGCACACGTGGACGATTCGGGCCGAGCCCGCGGTGCCGGGGCTGGGCTACAGCCTGCAGCTGATTTCGTACGCGCCGTGGAAAGACGAGCCGGGTGGTGGTCTCGAGCTGAAGACCGAGCTGCCGTCGAACATGAAGGTCGGGCTGCCTGCTGACGTCAAGCTCACCGCCGCGATGCCGGGCGGTACGCCGATGCAGGTCGAGCTCTCGTTGCCGGCGGGTGTGCAGGCTGACTCGACGTCTCTGACGAAGCTGGTCTCGACGGGGTCGATCAGCCGGTACGAGACCGAAGATGGGCTGCTCACCTTGCACCTGCCCTCGCAGAGCAATGGTGCGCTCTGGCAGACCAACGTGAAGGTGATCGCCACGCTCGCCGGCACGCTCCACTCGGGTGCGTCGTCACTTCAGCCTGAAGCCAACGCCGCAAAGAAGAAGGAGTTCGCGCCGGTCACCTGGCGTATCGAGTGACGGTTGAAGTACGCCCTCGACTTCGCTCGCAGGTTTTTTTTCGAAATAGCGAACCGACTCCGCTCATCCCGAGAGCAGTCGAGGGATTACCTCGCCTTCGAGCGGTAAGTGCCCCCTCGACTGCGCTCGGGGAGACCGGTGATTGGAGTCATTTCTATTTCGGCCAACCCTGTCGGGGAGACCGGTGGCCGGTTGGTTGTTTCTTCAGGTGAAATCGTCGGCTCAGGTCACCTGCGCAGCGCCAGCAGGCCACTTCAGCTTCCTGATGATCTGCACGAACGTGATGCCCGCGCCGACCATGAACAGGTCAGACAGCAAACCTATCCCCACGCCGCCCATGCCCGGCACGCGGCTCGAGATGTTCGCGGTGATGTTCCCCGTCACCCACAACACCTGCCACGTCGAGACCGCGCCCGCATCGAGGCCGGCACTGTCGAGCATTCGCCGCACCAGATTGAACGGCCGCGCCAGATTGATGAAGGGAATGAACCAGCTCCCCACGGCCGCTGCGGGTGTTTGAACCTCCATCGCCGCTCCGCGCGCGAGTGCGTGACGGGTCGCGAGGTGGAACCACATGCACACGAGCACGATCGTGGTGATGAACACGACGAGGTAGAGCAGGGCGACCAGCCCACCCACGATCGCCAACACCCCTTCTTCCCCCACATCACCCGTGGCCAACTGCGCGCCCGCAACTGCCGCCATCAGCACGTGCATACCGACGCTGGCGATCAACGCGACCGTCGCCACCATGGCGCGGCCCTCGATCGGAGGCACCGAGACGGTCGCGCGCGCCGCACACTCCGGACATGTCTCGAATTGCGGCAGGCAGTTGGTGCAGCAGAAGCGGCCACAGCGCCGACAGGTGACGACGGACGGCGCGTTCGGGTGCACGGCACACATGGAAGACAGGGTCACGGAGGCTCCTGACAGGGAGGCACAGTTTTAGTCGATCGGTGTAAGTCAGGGCATGGTCTTCGCGCTTCTCATGGCGTCGGCGGTGCTGGGCGCCAAGCCGACCTTTCAGGACGTGCTCAAGAAGTTCCCCGCCGCCACGCTGCCCATCACCCTCAAGGTGCCCGACGAGCACGAGCAAAAGCTCACGGCCGCGGAGGCCGGCGCGTTGGGC
>JAYVFP010000144.1:0-4468 GCA_043773025.1 Archangium sp. | reverse complement strand
GGCACTTACCGCCCGAAGGCGAGGTAATCCCTCGACTCCGCTCGGGATGAACGGTGAGCGCTCCTTATTTCGATCAACCCTGCGAGCGAAGTCGAGGGATTACCTTTGTTCGTGCGGAAGGTGGCATCTCGACTGCGCTCGATGCGAACGGTGAGGGGGCACTTGTGACGTCTGCCCTCTCCCCTTCGGAAAGAGGGAGTCAGTTGAGTGAGTTCTTTGCCTCGTGTCCCATCTGCGGCGCGAAAGAACGCGAGACGCTCATCGAGTTCGAAGAGCTGCGCTTCTCGAAGTGCAGGGGCTGCGGCCTCATCTACAAGTCGGAAGAAGATCCCAGGCTCTCTGCGCGCCTGGCCCAGCGGTACGACGCGGGCTACTTCATCAACGGCAAGGCCCAGTATCTGAAACGCTGGGCCCATCGGGTGGCCAAGTGCCGACGGCAGTTGTTGATGTGCCTCGAGTTCGCCCCGCACGCGAAGACCTCGCTCGATGTCGGCTGCAGCGCGGGCTACGTGCTCGAGGCCGCGAAGTCGCTGGGCCTGAACCCCACCGGCATCGACTACGCTGCGTACGCCGCCGGCCTCGCACACGAGCGGGGCTTCTTATCGGCCGCCGCTTCGCTCACCGAGCTGCCCTTTCGCGACGAAAGCTTCGACCTCATCACCGCCAAACACACGCTCGAGCACGTACGCACGCCCAGGCAGGCGCTCTTAGAGCTCGTGCGCGTGCTCAAGCCGGGCGGCGTGGCGATGATCATCGTGCCCGACTCCGGGTACTGGCACCTGAAGGCCTCGCCCCGTGGGGGCAGGTACTTTCATCCTGAACAGCTGGGGTGGCAGCACCACGTCTATTACGACGTCGCCACGCTCGGCCGCGGACTGACCGAAGCGGGCCTCGAGGTGGTCTCGGTAGACAAGGCGATACCCCGCCGACGCCTCGCCCACGGGCTGGCCGCGCCGTACGAGTGGCTGCGGTTTGGCGCGCTCAAGGTGTGGACCACGTTCGCGAAAGTGACGCACTTGCGGCGCGAGCTTCAGTTGATCGCCCGAAAGAGGTGACTCCCCCAGAGGGAGAGGGGGACATGATGCGCCCCTTGCACCCTCCGTTACGCATTGCTCCACGGAGGAGACCACCATGAGTTCTACATCAGCTGATCAGTCGGGCTTCGCGTCGCGCGGGAAGAGCGTGATGGCTGGGCACCCCGGCAATGCCCAGGGCGAAGCGCACGGCGCGCTCGTCACCTGTTTCGAAGCCTGCGCCGATTGTGCGCAAGCCTGCATCGTCTGCGCAGACGCCTGCCTGGGAGAGCCGAGCGTCGCCGAGTTGAGGACCTGCATCCGCCTCAATCAAGACTGCGCAGAGCTCTGCGAGGCGACCGGCAACATTCTTTCGCGGCAGGTCTCGCTCGACTGGGAGATCGCCGGCGCTGCGTTGAAGGCCTGCGTCATCGCGTGTCACAAGTGCGCGGCCGAATGCAGAAGACACGCAATGCACATGGAGCACTGCCGTGAATGTGAAGCGGCCTGCCGCGCGTGCCAGGCAGCGTGCGAGTCGCTCATGTCACGAGCGGCCGACGGGTTCGAAGGCGAGTGGGATCGGCCCAGTCACTGAGCGCGCAGGTGCTCGACCAGCGTCTTGACGCCCAGGCCGATGAGCACCACCCCGCCCACCACGTCGAGGCGCTTACCCAGCAGCGCGCCGAACTTGCGGCCGGCGAAGAGGCCGAGCGCGCTGAGCAGCGCCGTGGTGATGCCGATGGTGGCGAGCGTGAGCAGCAAAGGCGCGTCGATCATCGGGAGCGTCACGCCAGCGACCATCGCGTCGATGCTGGTCGCGATGGCCAGCACCAGCATCACCTTGAGGCCGTAGAGATCGCCAGGTGGTGGAGCGTCTGCTTCACCCCGCGCTTCCCAGAGCATCTTGCCGCCGATGGCGCTGAGCAGCACGAAGGCGATCCAGTGATCCCACGCCTGCACCATCGGCCCGATGCCCGTGCCGATCGCCCAGCCGAGCAACGGCATCAGGGCCTGAAAGCCGCCGAAGAAGAACGCGACCAGCAGCACGTGCCGCGGCAGGATCTTCGGGGTGGCCAGGCCCCGTGCGGCGGCCACCGCCATCGCGTCCATCGCAAGGCCCACCGAGAGCAGGAGGATTCCGCCGAACGTCATGAAGCCATTCTTACGTTCACCCCGAGCCCAGTCGAGGGGGCACTTGCAGTGCGAAGGAGAGGCAATCCCTCGACTTCGCTCAGGAGGACCGGTTGTTCTTCGGAAAGAAATCAAAGGTGAAGCCGGTCCCCTGCTCGGGAGGATCGGCGATCCTTTCGGGTGAATCTCGCGAAAGTTGGGTACCTTCCCCGACCATGAAAGCTCTGGTTCGGTCGTTGATCGCTGTCGCAGTGTTCTTCGCGGTGCCCGCCTTCGCGTTCTCGAGTGGCCCGGGCTCCTGCTCGTATCCCGGTGGCTCGATGTCTGGCGGCGGGCGCACGGGTACGCAGGCATTCACCGTCACCACCAGCTCCCCCACCTACGTTCCCGGCCAGCCGATGACCGTGACCGTGGGCAACTCGAACAACCTGCTCTTCAAGGGCTTCCTCCTGCAGGCCGTGCAGGGCAACCCCGGGGCGGCCGACACCAACCAGATCGGCACGTTCTCCAACCTCACCCCAGAAATGCGGTTCGCGCCTGGGTGCAGCGGCACCAACGCGGCGATTGGACACAACTCTGCGACGGGTAAGCAGACCGCGGCGGTCACGTGGACTCCGCCTGCGAACGCGACGGGGCCGATCACCTTTCACCTCGTCGCGGTGGTCGCGACCCAGGAGTGGTACGGGCAGACGACGCTGATCACCAGGACGATCACCCCTGCGGTGGTGGATGCAGGCACGGGTGGTGGTGCGGGCGGCGGTGGCGGCGCGACGGGTGGTGGGGCGGGCGGCGGTACTGCGACCGGCGGCGGTACTGCGACCGGCGGCGGCACTGCGACCGGCGGCGGTTCGGCGACCGGCGGCGGTTCGGCGACCGGCGGCGGCACGGCGACTGGCGGCGGCACGGCGACCGGCGGCGGCGGCGGCGGCACGGCGACCGGTGGTGGATCCGGCACGGCTGACGCGGGCACGGGCGGCGGCGCGGGCGGCGGCGGCGCGGGCGGCGGCACCGGGTGCGGGTGCAATGCGCTCGAGGGCTCGGCGCTGATCAGCTTGCTGGGTTTGGTGCTGTTGCGCCGCCGTCGCAGCTGAGTTCGCGACTGCCCTCTCCCCGACCCTCTCCCCCTCGGGGAGAGGGAGATGTGTTCGCCGAGTTCACCAGAGGACCGATTGATCCTCTGCGACGCCGGGCGCGTCTTTGACCACGTAGACCCGGTCGCCGACCTTCACCTCGCCTGACCACAGCCCCACCGGCTGCTTGAAGCTGCTCTTGATCAGCTTCAAATCCCGAATGTCGGTGTGCGCTGCCCACGGCTTGAAGTGCAGGTCGATCGCCCCATCCTCCGTGCGCACGTGCCACGGATCGAGGATCGCCGTGGGGTTCCACTTGAACCGCGCGCGCCCCAGCGGAATGAGCTCATTGCCCAACCACAACGCGTTCTCGTTCACGTCGTCGCGCGACTCGTTGAAGCCCTCCACCAGGTTGAGGCCGATGGGCGTGCCGTCATCGAGCCGGCCGCACACGAACGCCCAGCGCCAGGCCGTCTGACGCGCGAGATAGCCGTGGGTGTAGTCGAGCCCGCCCACGCCGCCATCGAGTGAGTAGCGGCGACCGTCGGCCTCCAACGAGCCGAACGAGAGCAGGCCCGCCCACTTCTGCGTCACGTTCACCACGCCCTTGTCGACCGGCGCGATCACCGTGAGCGGGGGCGCGGCGCCGGCGGCCAGCAGATCCCACGAGAGCTCGAGCTTCGGCTTCATGAACGGCGCGTTGACGCCCAGCCGCACGTGACCGTGAAACCGCTCGTCGCCGAAGGTGCGCCACGCTTTGAGCTTCGCGTCGGGCCTTCGAAAAGAGACCTCGAGACCCGCGCCGGGATGATCGTTCACCTTCACCCACGGCGGCGGCAGCCCGAGCACGCCCACGTCGGCGAGCACCCGCCCCGAGGAAAAGTCGAGCGCCAGCGCGAAGGCGTTGCTGGTGTAGCCGAGGTCGACCACCGCCCAGAGCGCAGCGACCTCCCTCGTGGCGATGAAGCCGTAGAGCCACTTCTTGTGCATGCGCAGCCGGTCGAGCCGGTTGGGCTGGTAGCTGCCGCGCAGCCGCGAGAGATCGACCACGTCGAGGGCGCCCTGAAACGTTCCAAAACGGGGGGCTCCACCTGCGTCTTCGACCGAAGGGGGCGCCGGGGGCAGCTTCTTGGGGCTCATGGCTCGAAGATAGACCCGGCTCATTCCCATTGCGCGGGTGACGCAGACCTGAGGTCATCCCGAGGTGAGCCTTCGTGAACGTCTGTCCCGGGCGTGGCTGCGGCACCCGGTGAT
>JAYVFP010000143.1:0-4482 GCA_043773025.1 Archangium sp. | reverse complement strand
GGTGGTGGTGCATCAGTACGAAGCCTCGTTGCTGCTGGTGAAGATGAACGAACCTGCCGTGAAGAAGACGCTGCCCGCGCCCACCAACGCGGCAGGCGTGTTGGTGCACGAAGGCCTTGCGTACGTGAGCGAGCAGGCGCGCGACACGGTCTCGGCGATCGAGCTGCTCACCGGGAAAGAAGTGTGGCGCACC
Source organism: Archangium sp. (assembly GCA_043773025.1). GTDB lineage: Bacteria > Myxococcota > Myxococcia > Myxococcales > Myxococcaceae > Archangium_A. The sequence continues at coordinate 4,289 of JAYVFP010000143.1, read as the reverse complement.
CCGGTCGCTCCGAACCCGCGTGAGCTCATCCTCGCGGGCAAGTCGTTGCTGGTCGGCTCGTTGGCCACCGGCGCGCTCGAGCTGCTCGAGCCGTCGACGGGCGCCGTGCAGGGGTCCATCGAGCCTTCACCCGGTACGCCCATCGTCGGAGGCGGCACCGCGAAATATTCGGCCTCGGTGATGAACGGCAAGGCGCCCCGGGGCCTCGCGTGGTCGGCGAAGCAGTCGACTGCGTTCGTCTCTTCCATCGGCCCGAACATCGGCCCCAACGCCGACAAGATGGAGGTGTCGATGAACGGCGGCGTCGGGGCGGTCGATCTCGTGAAGGGTTGGCGGCGTCACCTGGGGTTTGGCGCAGGTTTGACCGAAGCTCTGGCGCTCGATGACGTGCGGGGGCTGCTCTACGCGAGCGACGTGGGCCTGGGTCTCATTCGGGTGCTCGATACGAAGAAGCTGGCCAGCGGAGACGCCAGCAAGGCGCTGGTGCAGGAGCTCGCGCTGCGGCCGCCCGCGAACTTCCCTTCCATTCGTCCCGCGGCCGACTTCGGCGTGAAGGGCAGGGCAGGGCCTTCGCTTCACGCAGGGCCGCGTGCGTTGAGTCTTTCCGCCGACGGCAAGCGGCTGTTCGTGCTCGAGCGTTTCACTGCGACGATCGCTGTCATCGACGTGAGCAAGCCCGGCAAGGCTGAGTGGCTCGAGCAGATCCCAGTGACCAACCCGCTCACCCAACCCACGCGCCGGCTCGGGCAGGTTCTCTACTTCGCCGACTTCGGCCGCACGGCGATGAGCTGCGATGCCTGTCACATCGAAGGCCACAGCGAAGGCGTGCTGTTCGAAAAGACGATGCCGCTGCGCATCTACCGGAGCACCACCGTGCGAGGCAGCCGCGAGACGCCGCCGTACTTCACGCCGGCCTCCACGCAGTCGATGGGCGAGACCGCGAAGATGGTCGGAGGGCGCAATCGCTTTCACAACCCCGATCCCTCCGCGGAAGAGATCGAAGCGCTCACCCTTTATTCTTCCCTCATTCCCACGCTGCCCAACCCCTTCGTGGGGGCTGATGGTGCGCCGGTGAAATCACTCACGCTGCCCGATGGAAAGACAGGCGACCCTCGCAACGGGCTCTCGCTCTTCGAGGGCAAAGCAGCCTGCGCGAGCTGTCACCCGGCCCCGCAGTTCACCACCGATCAAGACCCCGCCACGCGAGGCCGCTTCATCGACGTGGGCACGCCGAGGTTCATGCCGCTGCGTGAAGCGCAGCAGAACACCCGCTTCGAGGGCTTCGGTACGCCCGCGCTCGTCGGCAGTTGGGACGTGTTTCCCCTGTTGACCACCGGGCTCGCGGGCCTGGCCGTGAAGGAAGACGGCTCGGTACGCGTTGAGACGCGGTTCCCCCTGCGCACGGCGATCGTGACGTGGGCGCCGAAGCACGGCCGCGCGGATCTGCTCACCGAGTCAGAGCGCGACGATCTGCTCGCCTACGTGATGTCGTTGTAGGCGTGGCCTCATGCGGGCGATGGCCTCAGGGCACGTCGGTGTCTTCGTAGACGGTCGCGAGGCTCAGCTCGAGGTTGATGCTGGTCAATTGAACGACCTCATTGCGCTCGAACGTGAGGAAGGTCCAGCCGACGTCCGGGCCGCGGCGGTAGAGTTCGACCCGGCGGAGGCCCTGCGAGACGAGGGCGTATTCCTGAAGTGAGGGGAGCTTCCGGTACGCATGGAGCTTGTCGCCGCGGTCGTATGCGCAGGTCCCCTCAGACAGCACCTCGATCACCAGTTGCGCATCGACGGCGAGCTTCGCGTCCTTCCTGGGGTTCGCGGCTCCGCAGGCGACGAAGACGTCGGGGTAGTAAAATGCGTCGGCACTGTTCACGCGCAACTTGACGTCACTCATGAACACGCGGCACGGACCGCCCTTCAGCGCAGCCCGCAGCGCGGAGGCCACGTTGAGGCTGATCTGATTGTGCAGAGGTGTCGTGCCGACCATCGCGAAGACCTCCCCCGCGACATACTCATGGCGCTCCTCAGCGTGCTCTTCCTGAGCAAGGTACTCCTCGACGCTCAGCCTCTGCTTCGCCGCGGTCATGCTTCGATCGTACCGCGCGAAGTCGGAAGAAGAGAATAAGCAGCGAAACTGCATTGCCTGCCCGAGGGCTGAGGTCTGAGCGTGAATCGCCCGGGTCATGTCGTTGCAGGTGGGGCTTTCCATGCGAGCGCTGCCAGCTAGAGTGCGCCGCGATGCGACGACTGCTTGCTCTGACGGCGCTGCTCTCGGCCTGCACTGACTCTGGTCTCTACGCCGCGGGTGCGGGTGGGCCCAGCGGCCCCGATCGCGCGGAGCTCAAAGGTACGGCGTGTGTTCCGCTCGCCGCGGGTGAAGCGTTCCCCGTCAAGGTGGTGTTCGCGCTCGAGGGCGGCACGGGGGTCGACGCGCAGGTGGTGGGCAACGTGGTGTCGGCGCTCGAGTCGGTCACCGGGCAGTTCTCCACGCCGTACATTTCCTTCGCGGTGGTCGGGTACCACACCATCGCCACGGGCTTTCAGGGCAGCTTCGTGCGCGACGATCGGGTGGCGCAGGCGATCAGCCGCTACGGCACCTTCCAGGAGGCAGGGCCCGTCTCGCACCGCTCTCCCCTCAAGCTCGCGCAGAGCATCATCAGCGGCGACATGCAGACGGGCTGCCGGGGCATCGTGGCCCGCACGCGCTACTACATCGTGCAGGTCATCCTCTCGCCCGACACCAGCTGCGGCAACCCGGTGTTCAACGCGGGCATCGACGCGCGCTGCAACGCGTTTCTCCCCAACGCTTCGGAGTGCAGCGCGTGTGAGCTGAGCCGCGTCACCGAAGAGCTCAAGGGCCTGGCCGCCCGCTACAACGCAGGCGAGGTCACCATTCAGCCCGTCTACGTGCGCAACACGGCCGACGTGACCACGCGCTACCAGGCCGCGGCGATCGCGCGGGCCGGCGGCACCGAGCTCATCGAGACCACGCCCGACGCGCTTCAGCGAACGCTCTCTTCGCTCAACTACGCCTCTTTGCAGCGTCAGCTGATCCTCAAGCGGTTGATCGCGATGAACCGCAACACGCTCTCGCGGCAGGGCGAGGTGTTGACCGACTCCGATGGTGACGGCATCTCAGACGACGATGAGGCCACCCTGGGCACCGACCCCACGCTGCTCGACAGCGACGGTGATCAGCTCAACGATGGCGTCGAGCTGCGCATGGGCCTGCGCCCCCAGTTCGACGTCAGTGGCGCCAACCTCAACGTGGTCACGGGCTGCAACGCCCAGACCGACACCGACGGCGATCGCCTCAACGACTGCGAAGAGCGCGTGCTGGGCACCGACGGCTGCATCGCCGACACCGATGGTGATGGCCTGCCCGATCTCGCCGAGCACCTGGGCGGCACGAACCCGCTGATTCCTGAAGATCTGCGCGACGACGAGCGCGATGGCCTCACCAACGTGGGCGAGATCGAAGCCCACACCGACCCCGTCTCGGCCGACATCAACTTCCAGAAGGAGCGCGGCTACGGCTATTCGATCACGCCCGCCCCGCCCACGCCCGATGGGCGCGCCTGCTACGACATCGACATCTACAACATCACCCTGGCCGGCACGCTCTCGCGGCCCGATGGCGCCGGCCTCATCACCCGCAAGGGCACCAACGACATCTACGTCTACATGCAGGTCGGCCGCGAAAATGATCCGCGCGGTACCGGCATCGGAGCGCTCTTCGTGCCGCCCAACGTGACCTTCACCCCGCCCGCGACCCGTCGCCCGCGTGGGGTGATCGCCTTCACGCCCGAAGACTTCAGCATTGGTTACTGAAATTTGGGCGTTGGCTACTGAGGAGTACCGTCGCCACCCGGAGTGGGGGGCTCGCCCCTCAAATTCCTCTCTTCGCCGCTGCAAGCCGTTGACGATCCTGTGCTGCACCTGCTGGATCGACGCTTGCTGAGTGGCCCTGACAGTTCACGCAAATCAAGGAGCCGGACATGAGCCGCCAAAACTTGTGGGTCGCCGTTGCAGTCGTTGGAGCGCTTTGGTCCGTGCCCGTGCTCGCGCAGGGCGCTGACAACCCGGAGTGTCTGGGTGAGTCGTGCGGCAAGCCCGGTGAAGTGGGCGGCGGCTGCGGGTGTGGCTGCGGCTGCTCGGTCTGGGTCGCGTACACCGACGACGGCATCACCCTGGCGTACACCGACGACGCCGACGGCGACGGCAAGGCCGACGACAAAGACAACTGCGCCTTCGCGTCGAACCGCGACCAGCTCGACGGTGACGGCGAT
>JAYVFP010000142.1:0-13763 GCA_043773025.1 Archangium sp. | reverse complement strand
GTTGCAGCGAGCTCGTGCTGCGAGGCATCTTCTTGCTGCGCAAATGGGAGATCGACTGGTTCTACCAGGACGGCACCAGCCACCTCTTCCCCGACGCGTGGGAGAAGTACCTCGCGGCGATCCCCGAGGCAGAGCGCGGTGATCTCGTCGCCGCCTATTACCAGCGCCTCACCAGCAACGACGCCAAGGTGCGCTCGGAAGCCGCGAAGGCGTGGAGCATGTGGGAAGGCCGCACGAGCTACCTGCTGCCCAACGAGTCGTATCTCTCGAAGACCGGTGAAGATTCTTTTGCCGACGCGTTCGCGCGCATCGAGTGCCACTACTTCGTCAACGGCGGCTGGTTGAACGACGACAAGGCGCTGCTCGCGAAGCACAACATCGAGAAGATTCGGAAGATCCCCGGCACCATCGTCAACGGGCGCTACGACGTGGTGTGCCCCATGGAATCAGCGTGGGCCTTGCATCGCGCGTGGCCTGAAGCCGAATTGCGCATCGTCGAAGATGCGGGTCACGCGGCGCATGAACCGGGCATTCTTCACGAGCTGATCGAAGCCACTGATCGGTATCGAAAACCTGCCTGAGGTCGGGTTTGCGTCGGCGGTACTTGTTGACGGGCTCATCGGAAAGAAAGTAGCGACCCCCTTCCCATGGCATCCAAGCCCGCACTCGTGATCGTCGAATCGCCGGCGAAAGCCAAGACGATCGGCAAGTTCCTCGGCGACAACTTCACGGTGATGGCCTCGATCGGCCACGTCGTGGACTTGCCGGCCAGCGGTCTGTGCGTCGACGTCGATAACGACTTCAAGCTCACCTACGAGGTGACCAAGAAGGAAGTAGTCCGCGATCTCAAAGATGCCTTGAAGGGCGCCTCGGAGCTCTACCTGGCCACCGACGAAGACCGCGAAGGTGAAGCGATCGCGTGGCACTTGAAGGAAGAGCTGAAGCCGAAGGTTCCGGTCAAGCGCATGGTGTTCCACGAGATCACCAAGAAGGCGATTCAGGACGCCGTCGATCATTCCCGTGATCTGAACATGGGTCTGGTCGACGCGCAGGAGACCCGGCGCACCATCGACCGGCTCTACGGTTACCAGGTCACCCACGTGGTGCGCCTCAAGGTCGGTCAGGGGCTGTCTGCCGGCCGCGTGCAGTCGCCTTCGATTCGCCTGGTGGTCGAGCGCGAGCTCGAGCGAATGAACTTCCGCTCGGCGACCTACTGGGACGTCTCGGCCAAACACGCCACTTCGCCTGCGTTCGAGTCGACGCTGTACTCGGTCGATGGCCAGCGCGTGGCGAGCGGCAAAGACTTCAGCGATCGCGGCGAGCTGACCACCGCGAACAGCGCGTGGATCGACGAGACGAAGGCCAGGGCGATCTCCGATGGGCTCAAGGGCGAGTCCTTCAAGGTGAAGAGCCTCGAGACGCGGCCGTACCGCAGCTCTCCCAAGCCTCCGTTCATGACGTCGACCCTGCAGCAAGAGGGTGGGCGCAAGCTGGGTATGAGCGCGCAGCAGGTGATGCGTGTCGCCCAGGGGCTCTACGAGCGCGGCTACATCACGTACATGCGCACCGACTCCACCAACCTGTCGGAGACGGCGATCAAGGCCGCGCGTACGCAGGTGGTCGAGCTGTTCGGCAAAGACTTCCTCCCCGATGAGCCGCGCCTCTACGCCCGCAAGGTGAAGAACGCGCAAGAAGCGCACGAAGCGATTCGCCCTGCTGGTGAGTCGTTTCGCACGCCGCAGGAGCTCGCCACCGAGCTCATCTCGGCCGAGATGAAGCTGTACGATCTCATCTGGAAGCGCACGCTCGCCAGCCAGATGAACGACGCGGCGGGCGAGACGGTCTCGCTGCGGCTCGAGGCGAAGACCAGCCAGGGGCAGCAGGTCGAGTTCAGCTCGTCGGGCCGCACGATCACCTTCAAGGGCTATCTGCAGGCGTACGTCGAAGGCTCCGATGATGCGGAAGCCGCCGACGATCAGGAATCGCCGCTCCCCATCCTCAAGCAGGGCGATGAAGTGCCGGTCGCTGAGTTGGAAGCCAAAGGGCACACCACCTCGCCGCCCGCCCGTTTCACCGAAGCGTCGCTGGTCAAGAAGTTGGAAGAGCTGGGCATCGGCCGCCCGTCGACCTACGCGTCGATCATGGGCAAGCTGCAGGCCCGCTTCGTGTGGAAGAAGGGCCAGGCCCTCATTCCGAACTGGGTCGCCTTCGCGGTGGTGAAGCTGATGGAGACCCACTTCGCGGATCTCGTCGACTTCGCGTTCACCGCCGAGATGGAAGAAGACCTCGACAAGATCGCCTCGGGTGATCGCGAGAAGGTCGACTACCTCAAGCAGTTCTACTTCGGCGACAAGAAGCACCCCGGGCTGCAGAAGCTCGTCGGCCAGAACCTCGAGAACATCGACGCTGCGTCGATCAACTCCATCCCCATTGGTGGGGCGGACAGCGGCGTGGTGGTCAAGCCGGGCAAGTACGGCCCGTACATCAAGCGCGGTGACGACACGGTCTCGGTGCCTGACTCGTTGCCTCCCGACGAGATGACGCTGGAGAGGGCGCAGACGCTGCTCGCTGCCCCCAAGGGTGACACCCCCGTGGGCACAGACCCTGCGACGGGCCTGCCGGTGTTCGTGAAGACGGGTCGCTTCGGCGCGTACGTGGCGCTGGGCGTGGTGACCGACGACTTCAAGCCGAAGACCGCTTCGCTCTTCCCCAACATGAAGGCTGAGAACGTGACGCTGGAGCAGGCGCTCGAGCTGCTCACGTTGCCCCGCACGCTCGGTAAAGCCGAAGACGGCGAAGACGTGCTGGCCCAGAACGGCCGCTACGGCCCGTACATCACCAAGGGCAAAGACAGCCGGAACTTAGGGCCGGGCAACGAAGAGAAGCTGCTCACCATGACCATGCAGGAAGCGCTGGAGATCCTCGCGCAGCCCAAGCAGTTCCGTGGCCGCGGTCAAGCCAAGCCCGTCACCGTGGTGGGCAAGGACCCCGATACCGGCAAGGACCTGGTGATCAAGGAAGGCCGCTTCGGTTGGTACGTCACCGACGGCGAGACCAACGCGTCCCTGCGCAAGGGTGATGAGCCAGGCGAGCTGACGGTCGATCGTGCGCTCGAGCTGATGGCGGCGCGCCGCGAGTACATGGCGTCGCCCGAAGGTCAGGCGAAGGCTGCTGCGCGCGGTGAGAAGAAGGTCGCGAAGAAGAAGGTCAAGAAGCCGGCGAAGGGCGCCAAGGCGGCGGCCGCTGAGGTCGATGCCGAGCCGAAACCTGCGAAGGCGGCGAAGGCGAAGCCCGAGAAGAAGGCGACCAGGGTGGTGAAGGAGAAGGCTGCTGCGCCTGCTCCCAAGGCCGACAAGAAGAAGGAGAAGGCCGCCAAGAAGCCGGTTGCGAAGGGCAAGGCGAGGAAGAGCTCGTGAGCTCGACTCGCCGCGAAAGCGCCGAGGAAAAACAGTTCCTCGAGAAGTACCGCCCGAAAGATTACCCGCGCCCGTCCGTCGCCGTCGATCTGGTGATCTTCACCATCATCGACGCGCAGCTTCGCGTGCTGGTGGTCAAGCGCCAGGAGCACCCCTTCAAGGGTGACTGGGCGCTGCCTGGCGGCTTCGTTCGCGTGGGTGAGTCGTCGAAGGATCAGGGCGAAGATCTCGACTTCGCCGCGCGCCGCGAGCTGCAGGAAGAGACGGGCCTCGATCCCGATCGCGTGCACATCGAGCAGCTGTTCACCTTCGGCCGGGCCAACCGTGATCCGCGCATGCGCGTCATCTCGGTGGCGTACTTCGCGCTCGTGCGGCCTGACCTGGCGCCTTTCGTCAGAGCGGGCGGCGACGTCAGCCACGCGGAGTGGCTGCCCGTTGATCAGTTGAAGAAGACAGAGCTCGGCTTCGATCACCGTGAGGTCATCGACACCGCGCTCACTCGGGTGCGCGGCAAGCTGGAGTACTCAGGCATCGCGTTCGACCTGGTGCCGCTGACCTTCACCATCCCCGAGCTGCGGCACGTGTATTCCATCGTGCTCGACAAGGAGATGGACCCCGGGAACTTCCGGCGAAAGTTCAACCGCATGCTCGAGGATGAACTCATCGAGCAGGCGCCCGGCAAGCGCATCACTGCTTCCAAGCCGGCCACCGTGTACCGCTTCAAGAGGCGGTAGTCTCCGAGGGCGATGCCCAACGCTCTCTTGCTTGGCCGCTTCCACGCCGTGACCCGCGCGCAGTCTGACTGGCTCGCTTCGTTGTCGAAGGCGCCGGTCGATCGGTTGATCTGCGTCATCACCAGCGCGAACCACGCAGCGACGCGGCGCAACCCGCTCGATGTGGTGACGCGTGAAACGATGCTCCGGCCGGCGCTGACCCGCAGCGGGAAGCCCTTCGAGATCGTGCGCGTCGACGACATCGCCGACAGCGCGGCGTGGGTGGAGCACGTGGCCGCCGAGGTGAAGCGGCAGTCGGGGCTCGTGCTCGGGCCTGAGGGCACCACCGTCTATTCAGCCAACCGCGACGTCGAGGGGTTGTTCAAGGCGCGCGGCTTCGAGGTGATCGCGCAGACGGTGCAGGGGCTCACCCCGCATGAGCTGGTGCAGCGCGTGGCCGATGGAAAGCCGTGGCAAGACGAAGCGAGCGCTGAGACCAGGGCGGTGTATTCGCGACCTGAGGTGGTCGCGCGCCTCCACGACATCTTCCGGCAGACGTTGCTCACCGACGACGGCGAGCTGGGTCATCTGCGCGACTTCCTCTCCTACGGCGCGATGATGGATGCGTCGCTGGTGCAGAAGCTGGAAGACCTGGTGCCGTTCGTGAAACCGGGCTGCATCGTCGACAAGGGCTGCGGCACCGGGAAGCTGCTCGTCGAGCTGAGCCGGCTGTACCCGCAGTCGCGGCTGGTGGGCGTCGACCTCTCGCGCGAGTTCCTGCGGGTGTGCGACGAGAACACGTACCTGACTGATGACGTGATGCTGGTGTTCGCCAACATCATCGAGAGCAACGTGCCACCGGGTACGGCGAGCACCGTCATCTACTCGTCGGTGATGCACGAGGTGCACTCGTACAGCGACTACGACGTGAAGCAGATCGATCGGGCGCTGGGCAACGCGTTTCAGGAGCTACAGCCCGGTGGGCGGGTGCTCATTCGCGATGGCATCAGCCCCGCGCCTGCGACGTGGCGGGTCAAGCTGCTGACCGCGTCGGTGCGGGAGACGTTCGCGCGCTTCGCCAGGGAGTTCTGTCACGGGCGCGGCGCGAAGTTCGAGCAGCTCAGCGAGGACACCGTGCGGTTGTCGTCACACGATGCGAACGAGTTCCTTTGCAAGAAGGACTACCTCAAGAACTGGCACATCGAGGTTCATGAGGAGTTCGGCCCGCTCACGCTGGAGGGGTGGCGGGTGGCGCTCGAGAAGGCGGGCTTCGAGCCGGTGCATCTGCAGGCGTACGCGAATCCGTGGATCGTGAAGAACCGGTACGAGGGCACCGTGGAGGTGCTCGATGACTCGGGTGTGAAGTTGGCCTGGCCTCCGACCAACATGGTCGTGGTGGGGCAGAAGCCATGACACCGCTCGCAGGGTTGGCCGAAATAGAAATGACTCCAATCACCGGTCTCCCCGAGCGCAGTCGAGGGGGCACTTACCGCCCGAAGGCGAGGTCATCCCTCGACTCCGCTCGGGATGAACGGTGGCGCTCCTTATTTCGATCAACCCTGTCGGGATGAACGGTGCCGGTGGGGGGCAGTTGGCTCTGCTCCTGTCACTACCGTTTGAGCAGGTGCTGGAGGAACAGCTCGCCCTGCTTTTCGAGCACTGAGTTCGCTCGCAGCCGCATGTCGAGGTGCGCGAAGTCGACGGTGTCGAGATCCTGATCCTGGTTGAAGCACGAGAAGACGAAGGTCTCCTTGCCCGTGCGGGGGTCGACGTGGCGCTGAAGGCACTGCGCGCAGATCTCCTTCATCATGCACTGCATCGGCGAGTTGACGCTGGCGACCGCGCAGTGGCCTTCCTTCATGAACGGCTTGAGCACGCCGTCACGAGCGATCTTCACCGCGCGCATCATCTTGTCGCTGCCGATCGCGATGACCCGGTCGACCTGCTTCAACGAGAGCTCGGAAGCCCCGAGCTCACCGCGCGCGAACGCTTCCATCGCCTTGATGATGTTGCCGACGAAGCCGCGATCCTGCGGCCGCCGGGGCACGATGGGCTCGCCCGAGTCGACGGCCCAGATCACCTGATCCGCAGCCGCCTCGAGCCGGTCCTGCATGTAGACGTCGGCGTGTTTCCGGTAGCCCGCGAAGTAGAGGACCTTGCAGCCCGCCTTCCTCAGCGCCTGACCAATCGAGAACAGCACCGCGTTGCCGAGGCCACCACCGGCCAGCAGCACCGTCTCGTTGGTCACGATGTGCGTGGGCGCACCGGTCGGCCCCATCAGCACCACCCGCTCGCCGGGCTTGAGCATCGCGCACATGCGGGAGCTCACGCCCATCTCGAGCACGATGGTCGACATCAGGCCCTTCTCCTTGTCGACCCAGGCGCCGGTCAGCGCGAGGCCCTCCATGGTGAGGCGAATGCCGTCGACCACGCGCGCGGTGCGCTCGAAGTTCTGCAGCCGGTAGAACTGACCGGGCTCGAAGTGTTGCGCGGCGAAGGGCGCCTTGACGATCACCTCGACGATGGTCGGCGTGAGCCGGTTCACCGCCACCACCGTCGCGTGGAACGCCTCATCCAACCGGGTGAACAGCGCGCGTCGATCGGCTTCACGCTGCGCCTGCCCCGACGGCTGCAAGGCCGCGACGTGCGAACGGAAGAGCTTCGCCACGTGCACGTAGCCGTCTTTCGCCGACGCCATCGCCTTGACCACGTTGCCTGCGTAGGCCGGGTGGTTGTCGCCGTAGAACGAGATGAACTTCCCGCCCTTCGTGTAGCTGGTGAAGAAGCCGCCGCGCGCCGCAGCGAGCTTGAAGACTTCGTTCTCGTTCAGCGCATCGAAGGCATTGAAATACGAACCCCGTTTGTCGAGCTCGAACGTGCCCGGGTACTCGCGCTCGTAGGTGACGTTGGGTGAGGTGCCCGCTGCCACGCAGACGGTGCGCGCCGCGAGCTCGAGGTGCTGGCCGCTGCTCTCGAGCTTTCCGTCGATCATCGTCATGCGCTCGAACTTGAGCGCACAGACCGCGCCGAACTCATCGGGCACGGCCTCGATGGGGGCCACGCGCTCCACGAAGCGGATGCCCTCTTCGAGCGCCTTGGCGACCTCTTCGTGGTTCAGCCGGTACGCAGGCGACTCGATCAAACTGCGCCGGTAACACAGCGACACGCCGCCCCACGCCCGCACCAGCTTGATGAAGTCAGGCGCTTCACCCACCTTCGCGGCGCGTTCACGTTCGGCGCGGATCGCCCGGCCGTGCTCGAGGAATTCCCGGTAGACGTTCAGCTCCTCGGCGTTCATGCGCGCGAAGATGGCCGCTTCCGGCATCGAGGCCGTGAGCACCTCGTGCCGCGCGAGCGTCTTCTCGACCTGCACCGGGTAGTACGCGAACAGCTCGGTCGCCGTGTCGATGCCGGTCAAGCCGCCACCGATCACCAACGCCGGCAGCCGCACCTGCAGGTTCGCCAACGAGTCGCGCTTGGAGGCGCCGGTGAGCTGCAGCGCCATCAAGAAGTCGCTCGCCGCGCGAATACCGCGAATGAGGTTGTTCTTCATCGGCACCAGCGTGGGCTTGCCTGCGCCCGCCGCGATGGCGATGTGGTCGAAGCCGAGGCCCCACGCGTCGTCGATGGTGAGCGTGCCGCCGAACCGCACGCCGCCGTAGATGCGAAAGCCCGCGCGCCGCGCCAGCGTGAGGTGAATGAGCGTGAGAAACGACTTGTCCCATCGAACCGTGATGCCGTACTCGCTGACGCCGCCGAAGCCTTCTTGAACACGTTCTTCCAGGGGCGCTGCGAGGTCGCGCCAGTCGCGGATCGGCTCGAGGGTGTGCCCTTCGGTGCCGGTCAGCGAAGCCGGGAAGGGCTCGATCTTCAGGCCGTCGATGCCCGCGACGGTGAAGCCTTCGTTGAGCAGGTAGTGCGCGAGCGTGTAGCCAGCGGGGCCCAGGCCCACGACCATCACGTTCTTGCCGATCGCAGGCGCCGCGTACGGGCGGCGCACGTTGAGCGGGTTCCAGCGGGTCAGCAGGCCGTACAGCTCGAAGCCATACGGGAGCGCGAGCACGTCGGTCAGCGAGCTCGTCTCGATCTGCGGAATGTTCACGGGCTCCTGCTTCTGGAAGATGCAGGCCTTCATGCAGTCGTTGCAGATGCGGTGACCGGTGCCCGGGCACATCGGGTTGTCGAGCATCACCATCGAAAGCGAGCCCAACGAATCGCCGCGGCCTTTGAGCAGGTGCATCTCTGAGATGCGCTCCTCGAGCGGACAGCCGGCCAGCTCGATGCCCAGCGCGTTCTTCTTGTACGTGCCTTCGGGCGCCGGCGGCTTCTCCAGAAAGCCATGGCTGCACGAGTCTTTCTCGCGCTCGTGACACAGCACGCACAGATCGATCTCTGCCATCACCTGGCGCGCATCACCGCGCGGGTCGGTCAGGGCAAAACCATCGCGGCGGCGCAGGTGTTGATCGGGCCCTTCGAAGGACTCCCCCGCGGTCACCTTCAGCTCGACGAGCTTGTCGGCGATGAGCGGCTTTTGCTGGGTGATGGTGCTCCAGCCGTGGAAGGTGTGCGTGTAGCTGGCGCGAGCCCAGGTCCAACGATCGATGAGCGAGAGCAGGGCGCGCACTTGCTCCACCGGTTCACCGACCAGAGATGAGCCGAACGCGGCTTTGCCTTCTGAGGTGGCGAGCAGCTTCACGCGCACCGGCTCGAACTCGATGCCCGCCGTGCGCTCGTGGTGCATCAAATTCAACGTGGCTTCGGCCAGGGCGCGTTCGTGATCGACCCGACCGTTCGTCCCGAGCGGAGTCGAGGGAATACCAAGTGACCCCTCGACTTCGCTCGGGGAGACCTTTGACCGGTGGGTGGGTGGCAGCTCGGCGCCGAAACCCAACGAGAGGATCAGGCCGACCCGCGCGTCGAGCTCAGGCAGCTCGTCACGGGTGGGCCTCGCCGCCGCGCCCTTCTTGAACACGCGCCGGGTGACGAACTCGCGCTTGAACTCGAACAACCTCGCTTCACTGGTGAGCCTTTTGCGGAGCTGCTCGAGCTCAGTCTCCAGCTTGAACAGCTTGCCCAGGAAGCGGCTGATCTGATCAGCCACGTCGATGAGCAGGGCCGACTCGAGAGGCGCCGAGAGCCCACCTCGCGCGACACCCGCCGCCATGGCCTCCCGGTACGACGCGAAGCGGGTCGACAGCGCGGGGTCTGCGTCGCGCACCATGGTCAGAAAGCGCCCGTGCAACCGTTGCAGCCCCGCGGGACGGTAGAGATCGTCGAAAGAAAAGCCGTCGAAACCGAGGTGCAACATGGGGGTCAGCACTAGCCGCCGGGCGAGGGTGGTTCAAGCCCAAGCGAGAAGTGTTCGCCCCGAACGCGGAGGTGAGTGAAGAGCAGCTGCAGGCTCCGAACACCTTGTGCCGTCACCCGCACCAGCCGCTCACGCGTGTCCTCGAGTCTGCGTTCGAGGTGAGCGAGCTCATCGAGGATCTGCCGCAGGTAGCTGGTCTCCCGGCCCCTCTTTTTCAGCGTGAGGACCAGCTCGTCGGCCGCGGGTTCATCGTCCTTCCTCGCGAGCACCGCGGGCACTGACTTGAAGAGGCCCGAGCTCTCCACCCAATGCCGCAGCCGCCGCAGGCGGGCTCGGGCACACCTTCGCGCGAGCTTCAGCACGCACAGCTCGGTCTCGTAGCGATCGCACAAGACCAACGCAGAGAGCACCTGCTCCTCGACCTCCTCGAGGTGTCGATCGATCGGCTCGCGCCTTCGCCTCAACCGCATCGCCACCTGGCGGTACTCCTTCCGCACCTGCCACAACTCCATGTGATGTCCCCCTGAGGTGGGTGCCGAGCACACTTGGTGCCATCGCAAGGGCGTTGATTTCATTGGAGGCGAGTCGAACGACGATCGGCTATCTGGACGGTCGATGGCTCCCCGCTCCGTCACTGCCCGCGCGCTGCTGATCGTCTCGGCGTTCGGGCTCGTGTGGGCGCACTCGCTGGGGCTGACTCAGTTTGCAGACCCGACCTTCATCGACTGGATGATTGAAGGCGACTGGATGGGGCACCTCTTCGGCTGGCTGTTCACCCGGAATGGACCGTGGGCGATCCCCCTGGCGCAGGCGCCTGATCTGGTCGCGCCCTCAGGGAGCAGCGCCGCCCTGACGGATGCGATTCCGCTGCTGTCGGTGTTCGGCAAGCTGCTTTCACCGTTCTTCGGCGACCGGATGCAGCTCTTCGGGTTGTGGATGGTGACGGGTGTCATGGGTACGGGGATCGCGGGCGTGCTGGTGTGCCGCGCCTGGCTCAAAGACACGGCCAGCCTGGCTCTTGCCGGTTGTCTGTTCGTGGTGAACCCCATCGTCAGCACGCGCTACGGCCATCCTCCGTTCTTCGCCTTCTGGATGCTCAGTGGCCTCGTCGGCGCGTGCGTGTGGCCGGTGACCAGCCTGCAAAGCGCGCGTCGCACCGCCGCGGTGACGTTGCTGCTGGGGTTCCTCGCCTGCGCGACCAACGCCTACCTCGCGGTGATGGCGTCACTGCTGGTGGGCGCGTCGTTGGCGCGGCTCGCGTGGGTGAGCCGCAGCTTCAAGGCGCCCGAAGCGTTCGGCTGGCTCGTGGGGGGGCCGGTCACCTCGCTCACCGCGCTGTGGTTGTTTGGTTTCATCGCGGGCGCGCGTGCCTCGCCGATGGGGAACCTGGCCATCGAAGGCTTCGGGCAGTTCTCGGCCGACCTGCTTACCTTCCTGAATCCCACGACGTGGAGCCGTTTGCTGCCCCCGCTCGCGATGGGCGGGCGTCAATACGAAGGGTTCGCCTATCTGGGTCTGGGCACGATCGGCCTGTTGCTACTGCGGGTTGGCTTGTTGTGGAAGTTCCGGCCCAGCCGCTCAGAGTTCGTGGCCTGGCTGCCGCTGGGGCTCGCGCTGGCCGTGATGTCTTTTTACGCCCTCTCGAATCTCGTCACGGTGGCTGGCAAGCCCATCGCCGACTTCTCGGGCCTCTACGCAAAGCTGGGCCCCTGGCCTTCCGTCTTCCGCAGCTCGGGGCGCTTCGTGTGGCCTCTGTTTGCGTGGTTGACGATGACGGCCGCGCTCGCCGTCAGTCGCCTCAAGACGCCGTGGGTGCGGCAGTTCGTGCTCGGGGGCGCGGTGCTGCTTCAGTTGGTCGACTTCGACGCCACGCGTACGCCGCTGCGCAAGCCGTATCCCGTCTTCGAGCCGTTCAAAGAGCCTACCTGGGCCTTGCTGAAGGACTACCGCCACGTCGTGATTCACCCGATTCAGATTCAGTGGACGTGCCCGTTCAATCACGACCTGGTCGCCAAGCTGTCCTGGGAGGCCGCCACGCAGCACCTGAGCATCAACAGCGGCCACGTCGGCCGCGCGCCCCCCGGCACCGATTGCAATCGGCACTTCGCGCCTTCGGAGCTGCGCGACGACACGGTCTACCTGCCGTACTTCGCCCCGTTCTTGAGTGACTTCACCAACGCCGGCTTCATCTGCGCCCCCGTCGAGGGCCACGCACTCTGTGTCTCTCCGGCCCGCCCGACGGCGCTCTTGCAAGAGCTTCTCCGCCGCAGCGCGTTGAGATAGGAGGGCCGCTCGAAAATGGAAGCTCAGTCGCAGGACAGTCGCAGGTTGGTGACCATCGTTTGTCCTGTCTTCAATGAAGAGCAGGCGGTTCCCCTGTTTTACGAGCGGCTGGTCAAGGCACTCGCCCTGGTCGAAGACCGGGTTCGTTTCGAGATCCTCTTCGTCAACAACCGCTCCATCGACGGCACCGAGGCGCAGGTGATGGCGCTGCGCGCGAAGGACCCGCGGGTGCAGTTGCTGACCATGAGCCGCAACTACGGCTACCAGGCTTCCATCTCGGCGGGCATGCGGCACGCGACGGGTGAAGCGTCGGTGAACATCGACGTCGACTGCGAAGATCCGCCCGAGATGATCCCCAAGTTCATCGAGCGTTGGCTCGCCGGGGCTGACATCGCCTACGGCATCAGGGCCCGCCGCGAAGAGTTCGTGCTGATGCACCTGGCTCGCAAGCTCTTCTACCGGGTGACCAAGCGGGTGTCGGATCACGAAATCGTGCTCGACATGGCTGAGTTCTTCCTGATCGACGCGCGGGTGAAGAAGCACGTGCTCGCCACGCGCAGCACTTTTCCGTTCGTGCGCGGGCAGGTCGGCTACGTCGGCTTTCGCCGTGAAGGCATCGCCTACAAGCGCGAGAAGCGCATCATCGGCGAGACGCACTACAACCTGATCAGCGCGATCCGGTTCGGCATCGCGGGCATTCTCTCGTCTTCGACGTTGCCGCTGCGGCTGCTGGCCTACGTCGGCGTCGCGCTGTTCGCCGTCGACCTGGTGGCTGCTCCTGCGTTCTTGCTGGTGCCCGCCGTGTCTGCCGAACAACTGCTCCGCTGGTTTGCAGCGGGCGTGGCCATTCACCTCGGCTGGCTGGCCCTCGCTTTCGGTGTTCTGGGGATCTACCTGGCGCGCGTGTACAAAGACGGCATCGGCTTGCCGCTCTACGTGGCCGATCCCAAACACTCCACGATCACCCCCCGGCCCCACCATGACTGACGCTGTTCTGATCTGTCCGATGTGCAGCGGTAAAGAGATGGCCACCGAGTTCAAGTCAGAGGCGGGCTACGACATCGTGCGTTGCCGCGACTGCCGGCTGGTCTTCACCGACGCTCGCACGGCCCCGCCGCCTTCCGAGCTGTACCCGCCCTTCGAGCAGAACGACACCGCGGCTCAGCGCAGCGCTCGTTCGGCCCTGTCGTTGTTCACGCTGCAGCGCGCGAAGCTGGTCGAGAGCGCGAAAGCGTCGGGCCGGCTGCTCGACTACGGCGCGGGCGCGGGTGGTTTTGCGCGCTTCATGGCGGGGCGTGGCTTCGAGGCCGTGGGGCTCGAGCCGTACAGCCTGGGCACCACGCTCGAAGAGCCCAACCTGCGGCTCGTGCGCGCGCCGCTGGCCCAGGTGAAGGATTCGCTGGGCAAGTTCGACGTGATCACCATGTGGCACGTGCTGGAGCACCTCGAGACGCCGGTGCAGTTGCTCGCCGAGCTGCGCTCGATGCTGGCGCCCGGTGGTGTGTTGGTGGTGTCGGTGCCGAACTTCGCCAGCTGGCAAAGTGAGGTCTTCAAAGGCGGCTGGTTCCACCTCGATCCGCCGCGTCACCTGCTTCAGTTCGAGCCCTCGACGCTGGAAGACTGCTTGCGACGCGGCGGCTTCTCGGTCTCGAAGCAGGTGCCTTTCCTGCCCGAGTACGGCACCAGCGGGTGGATACAGAGCGCGCTCAACCGAGTGCTCCCGCACCAGAACTTTCTGTACGAGTGGGTGAAAGACCGCGGCGCGCTCTCTTCGATGTCGACCGCCCAACGTGCGCTTCACTTCGCTGCGTCGGTAGCGGGTTCGGTGCCGCTCTTCGCCGCTTCGATTCCCCTCGAGTTCGTGGCGGCCCAGAGCAACAAGGCCGCTGCCCTCACCGTGGTCGCCACGCCCAACTGATCACCGGTCTCCCCGAGAGAGTCTTTGGAAATAGGAATCGGGTTCCATCACCGGTCTCCCCGACAGGGTTGGCCGAAATAGAAATGACTCCAATCACCGGTCTCCCCGAGCGCAGTCGAGGGGGC
>JAYVFP010000141.1:0-4485 GCA_043773025.1 Archangium sp. | reverse complement strand
AGAGCGCGTTGTGCCTCACCCGGCTGCAGCTGCGCAGCCAGCCCGACCGGCTGCAGGTGAAGGTGGCGCCTGGCTCGGCGGTCTTCGACCCCGCCCTGCTCTCCCGCGTGGTGCAGAACCTCGTGGACAACGCGATCAAGTACTCACCGCGCAAGCACCCCATCTGGGTGGATCTCGAGCGCGGGCCGGCGGGGCTGCGGCTGATCGTCGAAGATCGCGGCACCGGCGTGCGCGCCGAAGACCGGGAGCGGGTCTTCGTGTCCTGGACGCGGCTCGAGGAGGCCGACCCTCAGGGGCGCGCCAGCCACGGCATCGGGCTCGCGTTCTGTCGCCAGGCGGTCGAGAGCCACGGCGGTCACATCTGTGTGGAAGACGCCACGCCCCACGGAGCACGCTTCGTGGTGACCCTGCCCCAGCCCGCTCCTCGCGAAGGCGAGGCGTGAGCTTCAGGCGATGACCGGGGAACTTTCGCGCCGACGGGGGTGCTACCTTGGTGACACCATGAGTACCACCACGGTCAAACTCAGCCCCCAACTCCGGCGCCGCGTCGCTTCGCTGGCGAAGTCGTCGGGGGTCTCACCACACGCCTTCATGGTCGAGGCGATCGAGCGGCAGGCCGCCGCCGCCGAGAAACAGCGCGCCTTTCACGCCGAAGCCCTGGCCGCGGATGCCGAGATGGAACGGACAGGCGAGGGCTTCCGGCTCGAAGACGTCGAAAAGTGGTTCATCACCCGACTCAAGGGCAACAAGGCCAGGCCGCCACGGGTGGTCTCCTGGCGCTGATCGTCCTCTCGCGGAGGGCTGTCGCAGACCTCGACCGCCTCGCGGAGTTTCTCGTCGAGAGTGACCCGAAAGGCGCAGTCACCGTGGGGCGCGGGCTCATGCGAGCACTCTCGGTGCTGGGTGCTCACCCCCTCATCGGGAGGCACCACTCCGACGGACTCAGAGAGCTGGTCATTTCCCGCGGGAAGCACGGGTACGTCGCGCTCTACCGCTTCGACGAAGCGCATGACGTGGTCAGAGTGCTCGCGCTGCGCCATCAGCGCGGGGCGGGCTACCTCGAGCAATGAGCCCCATGCTGCGCAGCATCGCCTCAGCGGTGGCCCGGTGGGTGCCGATGGCGCGCGGCGTGGTCTATCGGGATGAGAAAAAGGGGCGTCGAACGCTGCTCGAACCTCGAGCTTCCCTGTAAGCTCGGCCGCGCGGGACTTCATAGGACGTCACGAACTAAGGAAGATCCGATGCGCCAGTACGCCATTTTCGTCAGCTTCGTCGCTGCTCTCGCTTCCGGCTGTAACTGTTCGCCCAACCCCGCAGGCGACGGTGATGCAGGCGCAGGAGGGATGGGAGGGGCGGGAGGCGGCGACCAGGATGCGGGGTGGCAGGGCAACGACGCAGGCACCATCGTCGTGGTGGACGGGGGCGTGACCCTCACCGACGACGCTGGCACTTTCACCTGCTACATCACGCAGTGTGTCGGCAAGGTGCTCGCGTGCGGCAACTGTTCCGACGACGACAGTGACGGCCTCATCGACTGGCGCGATCAGGAGTGTCTTGGGCCCTGCGACAACACCGAGGGGCCCGCGCTCAACGCTGGCGTTGGTGGCGAAACCGGCGGCAAGTGCAAGTCTGACTGCTACTTCGACTTCGGCAACGGCTCGGGCAACGACGACTGCTACTGGGATCACCAGTGCGATCCACTTGCAGTAGCCCCCGCTTACCCGCCCGAAGGTCCCGTCTGCCCGTACACCCCGGCGCTGGTTGGCGGCAGAGACTGCCCCGCAACCCAGTCATCCATGTGCCTGAACTACTGCCCCACCGTCACGCCCAATGGGTGCGACTGCTTTGGCTGCTGCACCTTTCCCTCGCTGGCGGCTGGAGGCGCAGACGGCGGCGCGGGCTACGTCTGGCTGGGCGCGCTCAACAGCGCGGGTGAGGGCACCTGTACCTTCGCGAAGATCACCGACCCCACCGCGTGCCCTCCGTGCACTCCAGTGCGCAGCTGCCAGAACTCGTGCGGCAAGTGCGAGGTCTGCGTGGGTAAGCCGCAACCTGACCCGTCGTGCTTCACCACTGACGGTGGAACGACTCCCGACGCGGGTGAATCACAGTGCCCTTCAGGCGCGCAGCCTTGCGGGCTCGCTGGCCAGGCGCTCTGCGCGCAAGATTTCTACTGCGTCACCGGCTGCTGTGTGTTCGTGCCGATCAACTGACAAATCGGTTTCGATTCAACGACCCCGCTCGAGTGTGAGTAACGGCCGCGGCAGGAATGCAGCCGGCATTCTCTGTCCTGTTTCGTTTCGGCTCTCTCCAGCCGAAGCACCACCTTCGTCACGTCGGCCGGTGCTGAGGGAGGGCGTGAGGAGGCGCATTCGAGGGCTTGGGGCGTGAGGGTGCCCCGCGAGTCAGCCTCGCCCGAGAGCCCGGGCCGTCACAACGACAATGGAAGCTGGTTTCAAGTTCGGCGGCGCCGGCAAGACCATCAAGCTCGCGCCAGGAGCACGGCGGAGGCACCGAAGAGCTGCACGGGGAACGCGGTGGCCAGGTGCACATCGCAGGGGGGACACTCAGGAAACCATGCATGGTACATGCGTCAAATGATGTGTCGCGCTTGAAGCCACCAGATCTCGGGTCGAACTCTCCTCTGGACCATGGGTGGAACAGCGAAGCTGTACCCCCCGTTATTTGTAAAGCGCCACATTTTCGCAGTTTCAAGGTGGAATTTTGATAGCCAACGAATCGGGGGAAATGGCGCTGTTCAAGGCGGGGGCGGCGCTGCAGAGCGCGATTTTCAACAGTGCCGACTTCTCGAGCATCGCCACTGACGCGAAGGGCGTCATCCAGATTTTCAACGCGGGCGCCGAGCGGATGCTTGGCTATACGGCCGCCGAGGTGATGAACAAAATCACGCCGGCCGATATCTCCGATCCAAAGGAAGTGATCGCGCGCGCCAAAATATTGAGCATCGAACTCGACACCGCGATCACCCCGGGCTTCGAAGCCTTGATATTCAAGGCCTCGCGCGGAATCGAGGACATCTATGAGCTGACCTACATCCGCAAGGATGGGAGCCGGTTCCCAGCGGTGGTGTCAGTCACGGCACTGCGTGACGCCCAGGCCGCCATCATCGGCTATCTGTTGATCGGCACTGACAACACCGCGCGCAAGCAGGCGGAAGAGGCGCTGGTCAAGGCAGCGGTGGCTACCGCCGCCGAACTCGCTGCTATTCAGGGCGCCATCTCTGAAGCGGCCATCCTCGCCGTTACCGATGTGAGCGGCAAGATTGAACAAGTTAACGATAATTTTGTGCGCATCTCCAAGTATTCGCGCGAAGAACTCATCGGCCAAGATCACCGCCTGTTGAACTCCGGCTTCCACCCCAAAGAGTTTATCCGTGACCTGTGGGTGACCATTGCTAACGGCAAGGTCTGGCGCAATGACATCCGAAACCGCGCTAAAGACGGTTCACTCTACTGGGTAGATACCACGATCGCACCCGTCCTCAACGAGCGCGGCAAGCCGGTCAAGTACATAGCCGTGCGTTTCGACATCACCGCCCGCAAGCAGGCGGAAGATGCGCTACTCAAGGCAGGAGCCCTCCAGAGCGCGATCTTCAACAGCGCCAACTTCTCGAGCATCGCCACCGACGCCAAGGGCGTCATTCAGATTTTCAACGTCGGCGCCGAGCGGATGCTTGGCTATACGGCCGCCGAGGTGATGAACAAGATCACGCCGGCCGACATTTCCGATCCGAAGGAAGTGGTCGCCCGCGCCAGGGCATTGAGCATCGAGCTCGGGACTCCAATTACGCCAGGCTTTGAGGCATTGGTGTTCAAGGCCTCCCGCGGGATCGAGGACATCTACGAGCTGACTTACATCCGCAAGGATGGGAGCCGGTTCCCAGCGGTGGTGTCGGTCACGGCGCTGCGCGACGCGCAGGACGCCATCATCGGCTATCTGCTGATCGGCACCGAGCTGAAGGCCGGGGCGCTGCAGAGCGCGATCTTCAACAGCGCCAACTTCTCGAGCATCGCCACCGACGCCAGGGGCGTCATCCAGATTTTCAACGTCGGCGCCGAGCGGATGCTTGGCTATACGGCCGCCGAGGTGATGAACAAGATCACGCCGGCCGATATCTCAGATCCTCAGGAAGTGATCGCGCGCGCCAAAGCGCTGAGCGTTGAGCTCGGAACCACGATTACGCCGGGCTTTGAGGCCCTGGTGTTCAAGGCCTCGCGTGGGATCGAAGACATCTACGAGCTGACCTACATCCGCAAGGATGGGAGCCGGTTCCCGGCAGTGGTGTCGGTCACGGCGCTGCGCGACGCGCAGGACGCCATCATCGGCTATCTGCTGATCGGCACCGAGCTGAAGGCGGGGGCACTGCCAGGCTTGATTCGTGATTGCGGGCGTGGCCCAGCATTCTCCGAGGGCAGAGCCCGGGATGGGCGGGGCGGAGATTTTCAGAGAACTGAACGGGTGCGC
>JAYVFP010000140.1:0-4512 GCA_043773025.1 Archangium sp. | reverse complement strand
CGCCCGAAGGCGAGGTAATCCCTCGACTCCGCTCGGGATGAACGGTGGGCGCTCCTTATTTCGAAAAAACCCTGCGAGCGGAGTCGAGGCACCTATTTGGAAAGGGGACTTCGTTTCACACTCTGAGGCCGTCCAGGATGAGGGTCATCAGAGCCGCGGGGACTTCGAGCACGTTGCCGATGTCTTCTTCGTGCAGCACTGCGAGCAGCAACCGCTCGGCTGCCCCGACCACTGTCAACGCGCTCACCGCGACGGGGATCGGCTTCAAGATGCCGTGCCGCTGCGCCGTCTTCGTCATCTCGATCGCGTACCGCGACACCTGCTGCGAGAGCTGAATGATGGGCCTGCGCGCACCCTGCGCCGGCGCACGTGACTCCTGAAGAAACAGCCGCACCGGACCAGGCTGCTCCATCAACAACGTCGCCAGGACGTCGCCGATGCGCGTGTACGCCTTGATCATCGCCTCGCGCGAAACCGCGGTCTCCAGCTCGCGGGAACACAG
Organism: Archangium sp.; assembly: GCA_043773025.1. Taxonomy (GTDB): domain Bacteria; phylum Myxococcota; class Myxococcia; order Myxococcales; family Myxococcaceae; genus Archangium_A. The sequence continues at coordinate 4,010 of JAYVFP010000140.1, read as the reverse complement.
CTCGAGCGCGCCCAACAGCAGCGCCCTGGTGGGCGACATCAGGTCATCCACCAGCGCGGTCTGGTCGACGTAGTACCGATAGAAGCTGCCCTTCGCCATCTGGGCCGCCTGCATGATGTCGTCGACTGAGACGGCCTCGATGCCCCGGTCGAGGAACAGCAGCAGCGCCGCATCGCGAATCGCCAGCGCCTTCTTCTGGCGGTTGAGATCCCTGACGCCACCCACCGGCCCCGGCCGCTTCAGCGCCTGGCCCTTCGGATTGGACACTTCCCGTCTTCCTCGCGCGTGCTTCATCGCTGGCTTCACTTTTTCTTCGCGTTCTTTTCTGCCCGCTCGACCCGGGCCACCCGGTCCAGGGCGTCGTCGTGGCCCACGAACCCTGCTGCGCGCGCCGCGAACTCCACGGCCTTGCGCTTGAGCCCGCTCTCTTTTTCCACCGTGGCCTGCTCCTCACTCAACCCCGCCGCGGCGAGAAATGAGCGGGCCAGCTCACGCTCTTCATCTTCGGCGTACGGCGAGAGGGCCCGTGCGACCTCGAGGTGCCCGTTGGCAGCCGCGCGTAAAAGCGCCGTCTCATCGTGGGCGTCGCGGCAACGCGGCTCGGCGCCCGCTGCCAGCAGCAGCTCGACGATCTCGAGGTGACCCCGCCCCGCCGCCTCGATCAACGGCGTGCGCTTGTCGGGCCCCAGCATGTTCACGTCTGGCTTTTCCGCCAGCGCGGCCTGCACCTGCTCGACGTCACCGGTCTCGACTGCCTCGGACAGAGTCATGGGGTTGGCGCGGCAATGTACAGGAAACCCGCCGCTCTCACTTCCTGAGAAACACCGTGATGTCACCGCCCTAGAACTGTGACCCCGAGGTGGAGTGACAGCACCTGCGCACCTGTGGCACACGCGGTTCATGTCGGTTTTCCGCCTCGCCGCGCTGTTCCTCTTCGGGTCGTTCTTCGCCGGTTGTGCTTGCGGCGACACGCGCATCAAGCCCATCGATCCAACGTCGCCTCCGTTCGATGCGGGCACGTGTGTCGACCGCGGTGATTGCCCCGGTTGCAACCCCACCGCCGAGCTCTGCAACGGCGTCGACGACGACTGCGACGAGGTCATCGACGAAGACCTGCCCACCGTCGACTGCGGCGTGGGCGCCTGCGCGCGCGTGGTGCCCGGTTGCATCGGTGGCACCCCCGCGATGTGCATGCCCTTCGGCCCTTCCGCCGAGTCCTGCAACGGCATCGACGACGACTGCAACGGCACCGTCGACGACAACCTGATGCCCCAGCAATGCGGCGTGGGCGAATGCGCGGCGGTCGGCGGCTCCTGCAACAACGGCATGCCCATCGCGTGCATGCCCGGCGCGGGCATCACCGAGCTCTGCAACGGCAAGGACGACAACTGCGACGGCACCGTCGACGAGGGGCTCATCGGCAACACCACCGGCGACCTGCGCATCACCAACAACAACGCCTCGAGCGACTTCGTCTACATCGCCAAGAGCGACACCGGCTTCGGCACGGTCTGGCAGGACAAGCGTGATGGCCCGGAAGGGCAGATCTACTTCGCCGGCCTCACCTCGCAGGGCGTGCGCAGCTCGGCCAACGACCTCCGCGTCTCGAACACCAACGGCACCTCATCGCACCCTGCGCTGGCGTGGAACGGCCAGACCTGGGGCCTCGTGTACTCGGAGTCTGACAACAACGCCGACTCTGAGCTCTGGTACCGCCCGCTGGCCGCCAACGGTCAGCCCACGGGCGCCGCGCTGCGCCTCACCAACGCGACCGGTGACTCCGATTGGCCCGACCTGGTGTGGACGGGGAGCCACTACGCGCTCGCGTACGAAGACCTGCGCACCACCGGCAGCAAACAAGACCTCTACTTTCAGCGCTTCGATCGCAGCGGCACGCGCATCGGCGGTGAAGTGCGCGTCACCAACAACGCAGAGCGCCAGTCGAGCCCCATCTTGAAGTGGAACGGCACCAGCTTCGCGCTGGTGTGGACCGACTACCGCAACGTCGGCAACCGCGAGATCTACTTCCGCCGCCTGGCCGCCGACGGTTCAGCCGTGGGGCCCGAAGTGCGGGTGACGAACGACGCGGCTGACTCGGCGTGGGCCGACATGTCGTGGAACGACGTCGATCGCGAGTGGGCCATCGTGTGGAGCGACACGCGCGCCGGCAACGCCGAGATCTACTTCGCGCGCTTCGATGATCAGGGCACGCGGCAGGGGCCTGATGCGCGCCTCACCACGGCGGCGAACTACTCGGGCTATCCGTCGATCGACTGGAATGGGTTCCAGTACGGCGTGACCTGGCAAGACGAGCGCCTCGGCGTCGGGCTGCCGGCCATCTACTTCGCGCAGGTCTCGGCGACCGGCGTGAAGAACGGGGCAGAGCTCAAGCTCTCCACCGGCACCGCCAAGTCTGAGTTCACCACCGCCTTGTGGAATGGCACCACGTTCGCCTTCTGCTGGCGTGACGATCGCGACGGAAACACCGAGATCTATTTCGCGCTCGTGGGTTGTCCCTGAAGGACATCAGCTTCGGTGTTCGATCGCGAACCCCGAGGCCGACATCACCGAGACGTTCGTCTGCGCGGCGTCACCCCGGAAGAAGCTGCCCGCACGCGTGAGGTAGCTGGGCTTGAGCACCGTGCCCTTCGCCAGCACCTCGACATCGGGGAGCTTCGGCGGCGTGAGCGAAGTCACCAGCATGCTGCCCGGGCTGAGCAACGCGAACGGGGTGGCCGACACTTCCGTCGGGGTCTCCAAGACCTGCATCGACCAACCGCCTTGCGACAGCCGCAGGTGGTGCGCCGAGGTGGGCATCGCCAGCGAGCCCACGAAGCCGCGGCCCGCGATGGGCTTGAGCACCTCCACACCCGCCGACTCCAACTGTTGCTGAAAGCCGCGGACCACCAGGGTCATCACGTCGCTGACGCAATCGAGCAGTGCTTGATCGCTCATCGCCTTCTGACCGCTCAGCTTCTCTACGGCCGCCGCGGCCAGACCGCGGCTCACCTCGAGCGTCACGTCGAGCCACGCCGACTGCTTCGGGAGCGCCAGCGCGAGGTGTGCCCACAGCTCTGGCCCCGGCGTGCTGGCATCACAGGGCCCGAGGTTTCCCAGCACCGAAGCAAATCGTTCAGGCAGCCCGCGCACGGCATCGAGCGCCTCGAGCTGCGGCCGCAGCGTGCCCTGCCTCTGAGCGCCCACCACGCCTTGGTGCGGCGCTTGCGCGGCAAGACCGCCCACCACGTCGAGCCGCCGCAGCGTCGACTTGAGCTCATGGATGCGCACCAGCAGCTCGCTCTGGAGCTGCACGTTGCGCAGGCCAACCTGCACGCGCGCCTGCAGCTCGGCGGGGTGTGGTGGCTTGGTGAGGAAGTCGTCAGCGCCGGCCTTGAGCGCCTGCACCACGTCGGCGCGTTCGCTGCGGCCGGTGACGAGAATGAGGTGTGGGCGGATCTCGAGCGTGGCTTCGCGCACCTTCTCGCAGACCTCGACGCCTGAGAGCGTGGGCATTTCCCAGTCGATCAACGCCACCGAGGGGCCGTCGACGCGCAGCAGGTGATCGAGCGCCTCCTGCCCCGTGGAGGCCTCGACGGTCTCGAGCTTCATCTCGCGGAGGAGCCCCACGAGGATGCGGCGCTGCGTGTCGGTGTCGTCTGCGACCAGTACCTTCATTGATCAACGCTAAAGGCACGGGTGCGGGCGCGCAGAGAATTGTGGCGTCAGGAACGTGACACACCGTTTGCATCGAGCGGTCGAAGTGATCCCTCGACTTCGCTCGGGATGACCGGTTGGTTGTTCCTTCGGGTGAATTCGCCGATGAAGCCGGTCCCTGCTCCCACGCCGTTCGCATCGACAGGGTTGATCGAAATAGGGAGCGCTCACCGTTCATCCCGAGCGGAGTCGAGGGATTACCTCGCCTTCGGGCGGTAAGTGCCCCCTCGACTGCGCTCGGGGAGACCGGTGATTGGAGTCATTTGTATTTCGGCCAACCCTGTCGGCACGAACGG
>JAYVFP010000139.1:0-14011 GCA_043773025.1 Archangium sp. | reverse complement strand
ACCGCCCGAAGGCGAGGTAATCCCTCGACTCCGCTCGGGATGAACGGTGGGCGCTCCTTATTTCGATCAACCCTGCGAGCCCAGTCGAGGGGGCACTTGGTGTGCGAAGGAGAGGCGATCCCTCGACTCCGCTCGGGATGAGCGGTGTCCGTTCGCTACACGTGGGGCTTCAGCGCCGTCCACCTCGAGGCGCGGGCGGCGCAGGGGCGCTCGAGGGCGGCGGCGACGATCGTCTCATGCTCGGCAGAGGCGGCGGCGCCGACATCGGCATCGATGGAGTGCGCTGCGACGCACGAGGCGGTGGTGCAGGCGGCGTCATCGGCTGCCCGGGTGCGTTGAATGGATCAGCCGGCTGCGGCGTGCGGTAGCGATTCGTCGGCACCGGAGGCGCCATCTGATCATTCGAACCGGGCGCTGATCGATACCTCGGCGGCGGAGGCGTCAGCTGCCCCTGCGGATAGGTTTTGGAGCGAGGCCCGTACGAGTTCACTCGGCCCTGTGGAGGAGGCGGGACGCGGCCACCGCTGCGCAGGCGATCGACGGGCACCTGCCGCACGCGTGAGCCCGTCGCGCGTGAGATCATCGCCGGTGGAGGCCCAGGCACACGCGAGGGTTCGGTCACCGCGACCGCGCGATGAAACTCGTACTCTCCGGTGGAGTACGCCCGCACGTTGCGCACGGTGAACCTGTCGGACGCCACGAAGCACCAATCGCAAGTTGAAGGGGGCTGGGCGGCTGACCGAGTACCGCTTCATCCGGGCCTGACATTGCCCTCGAAGCCGCATACGACTTGCTGCGCATGGAGCCGACGTCAGTGCGCATCGGGATGATGGACTCGACCCGGCCGGGGCTGGTGATGACGCTGCCCGCACGACACCTGACCCACTGGCAACGTTTCCGCCGCGCCTTCAGCCGGATGATGATGGTCTCGGGCATCGCGCTGTTCATCTCGAACTTCATGTTGCTGGTGGTGCCCGCACCGCACCTGCACCTCTGCTCGTTGCCGCTCTCGCTCATCATCGGGCCGTTGGTTGCATACGTGTCGTGGCGACAGCGCGCGCTGCTCGGCGCGACTGAGGTCTCCTGTGCAAGGTGCGGCAAGCCGGTGGCCGTGCCCGAGAACCAACCCGGTTGGCCCGCGCGCATGAACTGTCTTCACTGCGGCATCATGGTCGAGCTCACCCTCGCCACATGAGCCGCGTTTCTCTGACGGCGGAGGCCGCGCGTACGCTCGCCGAACAGCACGGCACGCCGTTCTACTTCTATGACCTGAAGGTGCTGCATGAGCGCGTGCAGCGAGCGAAGAAGGCGCTGCCGGCGACGCTGCTCTATGCCGTCAAGGCGAACCCGAACGCTGACGTGGTGCGCTCCCTTCACGGTCTGGTGGATGGGCTCGACGTGTCCTCCTTGGGCGAAGTGGAGCTCGCCCTGCGGTGTGGCTGGCGGGGCGAACAGCTCAGCTTTGCGGGGCCGGGCAAGACGCCACACGAGCTCCAGCGAGCGGCGGAGCACGGCGTGTTGATCAGCGTCGAGTCGATCCGCGAGCTCGACGCAGTCGCTGCGTTTGGAAAGCGGGCGAGGGTGCGGTTGCGGCTGAACCCGATGCAACGAACCCAGGCGTACCGGGTGCCGATGATGGGCGGGCCGAGCCCGTTTGGCATCGACGAAGAAGAGCTCTCGCTCGCCGCTGAGCACGTCCGTCGTCACGGCAGTGCGATCGACTTCGACGGCATCCACGTTCATCCCGGCGGTCAGTGCACCAGCGTCGGCGCCTTCGCGGCAGCAGCGGCTGCGACGCTCGACCTGGTGGAGCGCCTCGGTATTCCCGTGCGCAGGGTGAACTTCGGCGGCGGATTCGGCGTGCTGGGCTCGGGCGAAGAACTCGACATCGAAGCGTGCGGCCGTCGCCTGAGCACGATGCTCGAGAAGTTTCGCGCAGCCACCGGTCAGAATATCGACGCGGTGCTGGAGCTCGGGCGGTGGCTGGCAGGCCCGGCCGGGATCTACGTCGCGCGCGTGGTCTCGGAGAAGCGCTCGCGTGGGAAACACTTCGTCATGCTCGATGGCGGGATGAATCATCACCTCGGCGCCACCGGGCATCTCGCTCCTGAAGATGCGCCGCGGGTGACGGTGCTCAACCTCTCGCGGCCCGATGCCCCCAAGACGACGCGAACCATCACCGGCCCGCTCTGCACGCCGCTCGACACCTTCGGCGAGGTAGAGCTGGCTGAGCCCCGGGTCGGCGATCTCCTCGCGGTGACGAGCTCCGGTGCGTACGGCTACACGTTCAGTCCGCTGCTCTTCCTCGGCCATCCCGCGCCCGCTGAGGTCGTGAAGCCGTGAGCCGCTCGCGCGCGGCGGTCGTTCTCTGTGCACTCGCAGGCGTCACTTTGTGCGCGTGGTTTATCCCTGCGCTGCTTGGAGTTCAGCCGCAGCTCTTCCCCGGCGTGCAGCTGGGGCACTGGTCGAACCTGCGGCTGGCCGCGTGTTTCCTGGCCATCGCGGCTCTGCTGCACCCGCGGCGTGAGGCGTGGCTGGTGCCACTCGAGCGTGCACTTGAAGGAAGAGCGCGTTGGGCGCTCCCCGCTGCGCTCAGTGCGTTCGCAGTGGCGTACAAGGTGACGCAGCACGTGGGCTTTGCCACCACTGCGTACGACCTCTCGATGTACCACTACGCCATCCGGCACGCGTGGGCCGACGCGCCCTCGTTCATGTGGGCCTTCGGCATTGAGAAGAACTTCTTCGCTGAGCACTGCTCTCCGGTGCTGCTCGCCTTCGTGCCGTTGGATTTCGTCTTTCGCACGCCGCTGGTGCTGTTGGTGAGCGAGGCGCTGCTCTTTGGGCTCGGCGCATTCACGATTTCAGGCGCCGCACGTTCTTTGGGCCTCAGGCCGCTCCTCGCGCAATGTGTTGCCGCTGCCTACGCCACGAACGCGATGTGCTGGGATGCGCTCAACTTCGACTTCCACCCAGAGGCGCTGCTCCCCACGGCGCTCTTCGCGACGGTCTGGGCGCTCAAAGAGAAACACTTCGGTTGGCTCGCCTTCTCCCTGACGGCGGTGCTCTCGATCAAAGAAGACGTGGCCATCACGCTGCTGCCCATGGTGGCGCTGGTGTGGCTCGACGAACGCCGCAGCTGGCGATGGCCGGTCACCGTCGCCGCCATCACCGTCGCCTGGTGCCTCTTCGCTTTGACGGTCGCGATGCCGCTCGCGCGTCCGCCTGGTGAGCCATGGGGGATGTTTGCCGAGCGCTACGGCCACTGGGGAACCACGCCTGGCGCGGCGCTGAGATCGATGCTCAGCCGGCCTGGTGAGGTGGTGGCGGTGTTGTTCGAGCGGCCCGTCGACACGCAGCTCAGGCAGTTGGTGTACCTGCCTGCGTTGGACCCCGTGGGGTTGCTCGCGTCGGTACCGGCGATCCTCGAGCAGCGGCTGTCGAACTCCGAGCTCCAGGGGGAACTGGCCGTTCACTACGGCATCGGCATCGCAGCGTTGTGGCTGCTCGCGCTCTTGCGCAGTGCACGGTGGGCAGAGCGCCGGTTCGGTTTCACCGCAGGGCTGCTGATCGCCGCGGCGCCGTTGCTCTACCACCCGCACACGCGCGTGATGATTTCGACGAGCTGGCAGGATCTCGAAGATGCGCGGCTGCTTGCGGAGACGATTCCGCCGGGTGCTGACGTGTTGGCGCAGACCAACGTCATTCCGCATTTGCCGGTGAGCACGAAGGTGAAGTTGTTCCCCGCGACGGCGATCGACTTCGTCGTGCTGCGGCCGGCCACCTATCGTTGGCCTGCATCAGAGGCCGAGTACAACCTCGCGGTGCGAACGTTGCTCGATGAGGAGGGCTTCGGCGTGGTGGCGCGCACGCCCACGCTGGTGATTCTGCGCAAGGGTGCACCGGCTGATGAAAACGACGTGGTGAAGGAAATGCTGCCTGTGTCTGGCTAGAAGACTGAGCATGCCCACCGACACGCAGGAACTCTCGTGACTCGGCGGCATATGAAATTTCGCGGGACGACGAGGTGACGAAGCCTCAATCGTGAGGCCCTCACCCCAACCCTTTCTCCAGAGGAGACTGATGAAATAGGTGCCTCGACTCCGCTCGGCACGAACGGAACCGGCCGAAATCCGTTCAGCCCGAGCGAAGTCGGGGACGACTTCAACAGTCCCCAGAGGTGAGAGCGAGCGCGGTTCTATGCCTTCGTTCCCGGCGGCATGAGCGCGGAGAAAAAGTCGTTGCCCTTGTCATCGACCACGATGAACGCGGGGAAGTCGACCACTTCGATCTTCCACACCGCCTCCATGCCGAGCTCGGGGAACTCGTGCACTTCCACCTTCTTGATGCAGTCCTGCGCGAGCCGCGCAGCCGGACCACCGATGCTGCCGAGGTAGAAGCCGCCGTGCTTTTTACACGCGTCCGTCACCGCTTTGCTGCGGTTGCCCTTCGCGAGCATCACGAAGCTGCCGCCGTGCTGCTGAAAGAGCTCGACGTACGAGTCCATGCGGCCGGCCGTGGTGGGGCCGAAGCTTCCGCTCGCCATGCCCACCGGCGTCTTCGCGGGGCCCGCGTAATATACGCAGTGATCCTTGAAGTACTGCGGCAAGCCCTGACCTGCGTCGAGCGCCTCCTTCAGCTTCGCGTGCGCGATGTCGCGCGCGACGATGACCGGGCCCGACAACGAGAGCCGCGTCTTGACGGGGTACCTCGAGAGCTGCGCGCGGATTTCAGACATCGGCTGATTCAAGTCGACCTTTACCACCTCACCACCCAGCGCCGCCTCGTCGACCACCGGCAGGAAGCGTGCGGGATCCTTCTCGAGCTCTTCGATGAAGACGCCGTCCTTCGTGATCTTCCCCAGGCACTGCCGATCTGCCGAGCAGCTCACCGCGATCGCCACCGGGCAGCTCGCCCCGTGCCGCGGCAGGCGAATCACCCGCACGTCGTGACAGAAATACTTCCCGCCGAACTGCGCGCCGATGCCCAGGCGCTGCGTCAGCTTGTGCACTTCTTTCTCGAACTCCACGTCGCGGAAACCGTGGCCCGTCATCGAGCCCTTGGTCGGCAGGGTGTCGAGGTAGCGCGCCGAGGCGAGCTTCGCGGTCTCCAGCGCGCTCTCTGCCGAGGTGCCGCCGATGACCACGGCCAGGTGATACGGCGGGCAGGCCGCGGTGCCGAGCGTGCGCAGCTTCTCGTCGAGGAACTTGAGCAGCGAGGTGGGGTTCAGGAGCGCCTTGGTCTCCTGGTACAGGTAGCTCTTGTTCGCCGAGCCGCCGCCCTTGGCCATGAAGAGGAACTTGTAGGCATCACCGTCCGTCGCGCTGAGTTTGATCTCGGCAGGCAGGTTCGAGCCGGTGTTCTTCTCTTCGTACATCGTCAGCGGCGCGAGCTGCGAGTAGCGCAGGTTGGTCTCGGTGTACGTCGCGTACACGCCTTGGCTGATCGCCTCTTCGTCACCGCCGCCGGTGATCACGTACTGGCCCTTCTTGCCCTTGATGATGGCCGTGCCGGTGTCCTGGCACATGGGCAACACGCCGCCCGCTGCGATGCCCGCGTTCTTGAGCAGATCGAGCGCCACGAACTTGTCGTTCTTCGACGCTTCCGGGTCTTCCAGGATGTTCTTGAGCTGCTGCAGGTGCCCCGGGCGGAGCAGGTGCGCGATGTCGCGCATCGCCGTCTTCGTCAACAAGGTCAGCGCGCGCGGGTCGACCTTGAGGAACGTCTTCCCATCCGCTTCGAAGGTGCTGACGAAGTCTTTGGTGAGCAGCCGCCAGGGCGTCTCGTCGTGGTGCAACGGGAGGATCTCAGTGAACGCGAAAGCCATGGGCCGCTTCTAGCGCAAGAGCAGACCTCTTCTCCTCCTCGAACGCGCAGCGCGAGCCGTTAGACTGAGCGTCAATCGTGGTTGAGCGCCAACGTCGATCGGCCTGACTCGATCGCTTCACGAGGATGGCGGGCGAACCACTCGAGCTGCGCGGTCGCCTGCTCGACCAGCGGCACCCGCGTCTCGAGCCAGCTCCGGCACCAGTTGGCCAGCTCGGTTTCGCCCTGCTCCGTCGCCAATGACTGGATCAGCCGCACCAGGTCGATCCCATGGTGCATGCCCAGCAACGTGCCGCGGAAGGAGCGCTCTCGATCGACGAGCCGGTCGATCACCAACTGGCGCATCGCCGAAAGGAACCTGCCCGCACTCTTACCGATGCGCAGGTTGGGCCGTTGTTTGATGGCCCTCGGCAGATTGGCCAGCCTCAACTCTGCGTGCTCAGCGACCTGCAGGAGCGCCGCAGCCACAGGTGTGTCTAAAAGGCGGGCGGCTTCTCTGCGGCTGTGCACCACCGCAGACGTCTCGGTTTGATACAGCTCGCGGCCCAGCTTCTCGAACAAACTCTGTTCTGAAGTCATGGGCCGAGACGCTGCAAACCGGACTCCAGCGCAATTTGCGCGCGCTCAGCCGCGTGGCTCGATGCGCAGCGCGGTGTTGAAGAAGCCGCTGGTGATGAGGCCCACCCGCGCGCCTTGCGCGGCGACCTCGTCGGCAGGCTCTGCGCGCCAAGCCGTGAAGGCGCCTGTTGCTGTACCGCCCTGAGATAACCTCGCGGGTGTTCCCATTCCCGTCCCCTGAAAAACAGGAGCAGGCGCGCCGGTGGCAACAACGAGTAGGCTCGACTCCATGACGATCGCCCTCGCCGCCCTGGTGCTTTGTTCGATCAGTCCCTCTTCGGTGGTGAGCTCGGCTTCGCTCGGTCAGGGCAAGGTGCAGATCATCAAGGGCAAGAAAGGCACCGTGAAGGCGGCGAACGCGAGCAACGAGGTCACCGTGATTCCGGTGGTCGTCGACTCGCCCGGCAACAACGGGAAATCGGCCGAGGTAGATGCGAAGAGCAGGGATCTCGCCCAGCGCGAGCAGGCGCTCCAGGAGAAGGAGACCGCCGCGGCTGAGAACGAGAAGAAGAAGTCGGATCAGCAGAAGGCGCAGCAGAAACACATCGAGAAGATCGGCGAGCAGAACCAGCAGATGCTGCAGCAGGCTTCGGATTCGCTCGCGGGGGATTGAGGCCCCTCACCCCGGCCCTCTCTTCCGCGGGAAGGAGGGAGCACTTCAACCGTGCAGCTCGAGCCACTCGAACCAGACCGGGTGCTCGGTGCGGTACCACTGCAGGATCTCGCGAATCTGTTCCTGCTTCTTCTTCGGCAACACCTTGTCGTCGATGCGATCGAAGTGAACCTTGATCCGATCGCCGTCGTACTCGAGCGCCTGGCTGATCAACGTCTGAAGCTCGTTTCGAATGCGCCCTGAGTCGGAGATCTTCACGGCGCGCTGGCGGAAGTCATCGCCGTCGAGGAAGCGCACCAGCAGCGGGCTGAACACCAGGCGAGACTCTTCGAGGCTGTCCTTGAGGCGAAGGGTGAAGGTGATCTTGCTCGAGGCCGCGTGCGTGTAGAGCCGCGTGGTGACCCGGTAGCGGAGCTCGTCGAGCTTTTCCACGCCGTGGGTGCCCGTGTACGGGTCGTCGCTCAGGTAGCCGATCGACGCGAGCACCCTCCAGTGCTTCTCGGGCAGGAAGTCCTGTGCACGCAGCGTGCGGTGACGCAGCGGCACGTTGGAGAGCTCCGCCGTGCGCACCGAGTCGCGGTAGTGCGCCACCACCGCGGGGTCCTTCACCTGGCTGCCGAACTCGGCGTCGGGCGCGCTGCGCATCAGCGCGTACTCCTCGTCGTGCGGCAGCTCGAATGTGGGTGAGAGCACCGACATGGTGGAGTCGACGTCGAGCACCTCTGACAAGCTGGCCGCCTGCATCGCCTCGGCCGTGGCCGCGTAGCCGTCACTCAAGAACACGTGCGTCTCACCCTTCGTGTCGACCCACGACTTCACCAGGAACGTCGGCGCGTAGGTGCCCGAGTCGTTGAAGGTGGCGAGGCCCGTCGGTGCGATCCACCCGTCTTCCACCAGGTGCACGCCGAGCTTTTCCCACTCGGCCCACAGCCGATGCATGCGCTTGACGCGGCTCTTTCCTGCCAGCGTCCACACGTGCACGTTCTGGCTCTTGATGCCGGGGTAGGTGCTCTGGATGACGTCGAGCACCTGCGCGCGCGGCGTGGCCCAGTCGAGCATCACCGAGCGGCGTTCGGCTTCCCTCGCCACCGCGCCGGGCACCGTGAGATTTCCGAAGTACGCCTCGTACGGGCGGGTGACGGTGAGCGGCGAGTCGAACAGGTGCAGCACGCACATCGGGCCGGTGTCTTTGCCTTCGGCGAACCGCGAGGTGTTTTCAAGCGTGTCCACCGCGGCGCCCCACACGGTGATGCCCTTCTTCTGCAGCGCTGCGTAGAAATCCTGGAAGCGCGGCTGTGGATCGTTGAGCAACCTGCGCACCTCGCTGTCGACGAACCGCGCCACTTCGGGCCGGGCATAGACGCGGCCGAAACCGAGCAGGGGGTTGGCGCCCATCTCGGGCGTCTCGCCGGCCTTGGGCATCAGGCCTTCACCCAGGCAGACCATCAGCGCGTGGTTTTCAGGCAACGAGCGGGTGAGGTGCCACAGACCCTCGCTCATCATGTACGCGCTGACCGCGTCGGCGGCCTTCTTCACCTGGTTGTAGCCCTGCTTGTCGAGGCCCTTGCCCTCGCCGAATTGACCGAAGAGCTTGGTGCCCAACGCGGTAGCCGCCGAGGTGAGGGCCAGGCACCGGGCGATGTCGCGGGGTGTGAAGGTGTGCGCCGAGACGGCTTCGGGCTGCGCGCGCTCGACCTCGACGTCTTCCAGCCAGAGGTGAAACCGCAGCAGCACCGGGCGCGTGTCGAAGGCCCACTGCGCGACCAGGTTCCGTTTCTCGATGGGCGTCATGCCGACTCCTGAAGAATGGAGAGCGCGGCGTAGCACGAGCACCCCCCCGTGCGGAGAGGACATCACCTGGGGGGTGAAACGGGTGACGGCTCACGGAAACCGGGGTGGCGACGGCGTAGAGTGCCAGGAGTGCTGGACGGGTGAAACCAGAGTTGGGGACCACGCGTACAGGGCGCAACGTGACCCGCTCCTTCCGGGCGGCACGCAATGTTTGAGGAGAATCACCACGTGAAGAACACCACCAAGGGCTTGATCCTGCTGTCTGCCGTTGCCTCGTTGAGCGCGCTGGCCGCCGACAAGCCCGTCAAGCCGAAGGACGCGAAGGAAGTCGCTCAGGTCAGCTGTGAAGGCGTCAACGAGTGCAAGGGCAAGGGTGCTTGTGGCAACGCCACCCACGACTGTGCCGGCCAGAACGAGTGCAAGGGCAAGGGCTGGATCAGCCTGAGCGCCGCCGACTGCAAGACCAAGGGCGGCAAGGTCGCTGCCGGCGCGAAGAAGATGTGAGTCGATGAGCGCGCGCGCCTCTCTCGGGTTTGGGGTGGGGCTTCGGCCCAGGCACTACCGGGAGTTCCTCGAGTCAGCACCGGCCGTCGATTGGGTCGAGGCGATCTCGGAGAACTTCATGGGCGTGGGCGGCAGACCGCTCGCGGTGCTCGAGAAGGTGCGGCGTGATCGCCCCGTGGTGTTGCACGGGGTGTCGTTGGGCATCGGGAGCGCGGCGCCGTTGGACGACCGCTACCTGAAGGACTGGAAGGCGTTGATCGCGCGCATCGAGCCGTCGATCGTCTCGGATCATCTGTGCTGGGGCCGCGCGCACGGGCGCTATTCTCATGACCTGCTGCCCATGGCGTTCACTGAAGAGACCGTGCGGCACGTGGTGGATCGGGTGAACCAGGTGCAGGACTTTCTGGGGCGCCGCATCGCGCTGGAGAACGTGTCGAGCTACCTGACCTTCGTACAAAGCGAGCTGACCGAGTGGGAGTTCCTCGCCCAGATTGCGCAGCGCTCGGGCTGCGAGGTGCTGCTCGACGTGAACAACATCTTCGTCTCCAGCCGCAACCACGGGTTTGATCCCGACGCGTACCTTTCGGGCGTGCCGGTGGAAAAGGTGGTGCAGATTCACCTCGCGGGGCACCAGCAGAGGCCCGAGTTGATCATCGACACGCATGATGGGCCGGTGAGCGACGAGGTGTGGGCGCTCTACGCTCGCGCGCTGGGCCGCTTCGGTTCGGTGTCCACGTTGATCGAGTGGGATGATGGCGTGCCTGAGTTGGGGACGTTGCTGGCGGAGGCCGAGAAGGCGAGGGCGATGCAACCACCGTTCGCATCGAGCGCAGTCGAGATGCCACCTGGCGCCCGTGGCAGAAGTGCTCCTTCGACTTCGCTCGCAGGGTTGATCGAGATGGGGAGCGCTCACCGTTCATCCCGAGCGGAGTCGAGGGAGTGCCTCTCCTTCGCACTGCAAGTGCCCCCTCGACTGGGCTCGGGGAGAGCGGTGATGGAACCGATTCCTGTTTTCGCCAACCCTCTGGGGATGACCGGATTGCAGCAGACGATCTTCTCCGCCATCTGCGACCCAACGCCGGTCTCCGCAGAGGCCGAAGCGCTCATCGCCGAACACCCGCCGCTCTGCGCGAAGGCGCGCATCGAGGTCTACGCCGAGATGTACTGGCTGCGCATGCGCGATGTGCTGCGCGACAGCTTCCCTGCGGTGCGCGCGGGGCTGGGTGACGAAGACTTCGACGCGCTGGTGGCTGACTTTCTCAGGGCGCACCCCTCGACGAGCCCCTCGCTCGATCGCTTTGGCAAGCCGTTCCCTTCGTTTCTCGCGACCGCCCACCCGGGGTGGGCCGACGTGGCTGCGCTCGAGTGGGCGAGGGCTGCGAGCTTCATCGCGCCCGATGGTGACGAGGTCATCTTCGCGCAACTGCAGGCGATCGCGCCCGAGTCGTGGGCCGAGCTGACGCTGCGGGCGCATCCTTCCGTTCGGGTGCTGCTGCTGGAGAACGATCCACAGCCGGTGCTTCGGGCGCAGCGTGATGGTCAGCCGCTGCCAGGAATCACGAAGACCCCGACGGCGTTGGTGGTGTGGCGCAAGGGCTTCGTGGTCTTTCACGCAACCATCACCGCGCGTGAGGCCGAGGCGTTGCAGAGCCTGGTGGTGGGTGCGGAGTTGCTCGTATTGCTCGCTCCGTTCGAAGAGCTCGAGGACGGAGGCGTGGCCGCCTTCGAGGCGCTGCAGAGCTGGTTTTCGGAAGGCATGGTGTCTTCCCTTTCTCAGATAGGGTCCGGCGCTTCCCGTGACGAGCGAGCCGACTGACGAGGACCTGATGGCGCGCTTCGTTCAAGGAGACGCCCGGGCCTTCGACGCGCTGTTCAGCAGGCACGCCAGCAGCCTGCGCCGGTACCTGGAGCGAATGAGCTCTTCTGGTGCGGTGGCCGACGATCTCACGCAGATCACCTTCGTCTCGATGGTGAAGGGCCGTGGCCGTTTTCAGCAGGGGGCCAAGGTGAAGCCGTGGTTGTACGCGATCGCCACCAACGCAGCGCGCGACTGGCGCCGACGCACGAAGTTCGAGGCGGTCTCTGCCGATGGTGAACTGCCCGAACGTGAAGCTGAGCCGGGCCTCGAACATGATCCAGGTCTGGAAAAGGCAGTGAAGCAGGCGCTGGCCCAGCTACCCGAAGCGCAACGAGAGGCGATCGTGCTCAACCGCTACGAAGGTCTCTCGTTCGCTGAGATCGCCGTGACCGCAGGCGTGACGGAGTCAGCCGTCAAAGTGCGCGCGCATCGGGGCTACGAACGGCTGCGCGAGTTGCTCAAGGGCGTGTGGCCATGAGACGCGTCGTTCCGACTCAGCAGTTGGCCCGCGCGGCCCGTGAAGAACTCGAGGCGCACCCGAAGGCCCGCCCCTGGTGGATGGATGGGCTGGTCTTGCTCGCCCTCAACCTGGTGATGGGGCTCGGCGCGGCCGCGGCGATGAGCTGGTCTGATCTGCAGCACAACTCGATGACCACGCGTTCGGTGGTTGCCGTCGCGTGGTTGTTGATGATGTCGGTGGGTTCGGTGTTGTGGCTGCGGCCCGGCGCGATGACCTCGCGGTGGGTGGTCGGCTCCGGGTTCGTGATCGCTTCGGCGTTGGCCGTCGGCGGGGCTTCGGGTTTCGACCCGGGCGCGCCGTTCTTCGCGGGTATGGGCTGCGCGTTCGTCGAGTGTTCGGTGGCGTTGATACCGGTCAGCGTGTTGCTGGTGCTCTCGACCCGTTTCGCGGCGACGGCTTCGCACGTGTTCGTGGGTGCGCTCGCGGCCGCGTCAGGTGGCGCGTTGGCGCTGCACCTGCACTGCTTTAACGGGACGACAGCTCACCTCGCCGCGTTTCACCTGCTGCCGGCCGTGGCGCTGGGCGGGGTGGCCGTGCTGATCCGAAGCAAGCTCAAGACCAAAACCTTCGTGCCCTGAGGGGCCCGTCACCTCATGCCGAAGCGGTCGGCTTGGTGAAAAGCTTGAGCTTCGCCCTCACCGCCAGAATCTGCTGCCGCAACCCATCGGCCACGCGCGACAGATCATCGAAATCTTCGCTGGTCGCCCGCGTCGCCACGCTCTTCGCGCCCTGAGCGAGCCTGGCCATTTCTTCATCAAACTCGACGGCAGGTGACGCGTCGGGCAACTCCTTGAGCTTGTCGCTGAGCTGCGAAGCGCCTTCCCCGAGCTTGCTCAGCTCCAGCTCCAGCGACTGAAACACCACCGCGCGCGCGCTGAGCTGCTCGGCCTTCACGCGAATGTGCTCGACCTGGGCCAACTGCCGATCACGCACGGTGCCGATGGCTTTCACCAGCAGTTGCACGCCATCGACCACGCGCTGTTCGCCATCTGCCAGCTCGTTGAGCGCCTTCTTCGCCTTCTCGAGGTTCTTCTGAGAGTTGAGAGAGATCGTGCTGAACGAGGTCGTAGCGTCTTCGAAGCGTTGCAGCTCGGCCTCCACGATGGCGGTGGCCGTCACCAGCTCGGAGCTCGGTTCGTTTCTGGGCATGATTCTCCTTATTTCAGAAGGTCCGACCCTCAGCCACGCGCGCGCGCCGCCTCGACGGCCTCGAACGCGGCACGCACGTCGAGCGGTACGTCGAGCGTCTCGAGCGTCGTGTAGAGCGCTCCCAGCAAGAAGCCGAAGGGCAGAAAGTCCGCGCTGAGCTTGGCACCCGACCTCGCGCAGGTCTCGAAGACGAGGCCGAAGGTGTGCGTGAACTCCTTCGTCGAGAAGCGCACGGCGCGCGGATCATCGCCGAAGTGGTGACGGAAGAGCTCTTCAGCCGCGCTGAGCTCGAGCGCATCGAGGCCACGACGGAAGCGCGCGTCGTCGGCGCCGTAGAAGCCGCGGTAGGTGTCGCGCAGGCCGCCCAGAAACACGCCGCTCCACGTCACCGAGAGAGGCGCAGGGGTCCAGGTCATCGCCGTGCCGCGCAGGCCGAACGAGGCCGGTCGCAGGTCGAGGAGCGCTTCGTCTGCGTGGAGCAGCTCGCGGAAGTACAGCCGCAGCAATCGACCGCCAGCCTCGATGCGCGCCGCCTCGTCGCGCAGGGTGTCGAGCGAGGCGCCTCGCGGCTCGAAGCGGATCCCGTCGGCCTCGTGCAGCGTCGCGTGGCGCGCGCAGAGCGCGGCGTGAAGGCCCGGGGCACGGCTCGCCATGAGCGCCTTCACCGACCGGGCGACCGCCGATGCCGACAGCACGCGGAAGAGCGAAGGGGAGCAGAGCTTCGCGAGGTCAGCGAACTCCGATTGACGAAGGAGGTTCAGAATCATGCGGGGCGCAGAGTCGTAGCTCACCCGCGTGCACGCGCAAGGTCGGCCCGCACGATTGCCTGCGTTGACCGAGCGCCCGCGTCTTGCCACCAGACCCGGTCTGCGCTTCTAAATCTCGAGCGCCTCTGCGGCTTCTCGAAGGATGCGGGTGTCGATTGTGGCATTCGCCCCGATGGCGGCTCGTTCGATGGCGGAAGCTCGGATGCGGGCCGGGACGCCGGATCGCCCTGAGGGAACGCGGTATCGCTCGTCTCCGCCGGCGCTTGAAGGGGGCTGGCCTCTCGACTGCGGGCAAGGATCCTCACGGGAGCAGGTGAGGGGCCGGCGATCCTCTCCAGGTCGTGGTACCGCTGATGACACGCGTGTCA
>JAYVFP010000138.1:0-14058 GCA_043773025.1 Archangium sp. | reverse complement strand
CCGCCCGAAGGCGAGGTAATCCCTCGACTCCGCTCGGGATGAACGGTGGGCGCTCCTTATTTCGATCAACCCTGTCGGGATGAGCGGTGTCCGTTCGCTATTTCGATCAACCCTGCGAGCGAAGTCGAGGGATTACCTTTGCTCGCGCAGCAGTGGCATCTCGACTGCGCTCGATGCGAACGGAGGTTCGTTCCTTTGGCACGGTGAGCGGTGCTCGATCGGTCAGCGCAGGGAGAGGGAGGACTCAGTTGGCGACGGTGACCTTCCTCACGCCCTTCTTCTCGAGCCACTTCGCCACTCGCTCGCGCAGATCGCCTTGAAGGACCAGCGCGTCTTCTTCCAGCACCCCGCCACAGCCCATCGCTGACTTGAGCTCCTTGAGCCACAGCTCGCGCTGCGCTGGCGGCAGCTCGAGATGTTCGACGATGGTGACCTCTTTGCCCCGCCGGCCCGCACGCTCGAGGCGAACCACGCCGCGCGCCGGGCCCTTCTGCACCTTCGCCTCTTTCACCGCCGGCGCCTTGCCTTCAGGCAGAGCGCTGCGCAGGCCACCCAGCGCACCAAAGGGGTTGTTGAACGGCTTCTTCTCGTCACTCACCACTCACTCCCTGGGCGGCGGAGGCAGCTTGAGCAACAACGGCGAATCGGGGTTGCCGCCCGACATGGCCATCGCCATCAAGAAGATCGGCGACGGCGGAGCGACCTTGCCGTTGAGCAGCACCAGCGGCGTGCCTTCGATCGCGTACTTCTTCGCATACGCGATGTCCTCCGCCAGCCTCGCTGCCGTCTCGGGCGAGCGCATGCACGCGTTGAGCTCGTTCTCGTCGACGCCGTACCGCTTGGCGATCGACAACATCATTCCCTGATCGAGCTTCGCCTGGTTCTCGAACAGCTCACTGCGCATGGCGAAGAACTTCGGGTTCTTCTCGGTGCAGATCTGCAGCCGCGCGCCGTAGCAGCGCACGCCGTTGTTCGCGGAGCCGCTGATGCCCGGGTTGCACTCCTTGTCGAGCGGGTAGTACCGCGGCTCGAGCGAGATGTTCTGCGCGGGGGCGAGCGACTCGATCTCGTGGAACAACGCCACGAACTGCGCGCAGTGCCCGCACAGGATGTCGGTGAACTCGACCACCTTCATCGGCGCGTCGGGGTTTCCCTTGAGCGCGTGCACGGGGAACATCGAGACGTCTTGTGGCTGCGAGGCCTTCCACTGCTCGCGCGCCCAGCTCGCGGTGAGCTTCTCTTTCTCCGGCATGCTGTCGACGATCGCGCCGAAGTCCTGGGGGGCATGCGCATCGACCACCGGCACGATCGGCGCGGTGAAAATGGGCGTCTTCGAGCCCGGGTAGAGCAGCCCCAGGTACACCGGCACCGCGAGCACCATCGCCCAGCCGACGCCCGGCACGAGCTCGCGCGACGGCGGGACGACAGGGCCACCGATGAGCTTGAGCGCTCCGATGGCGAAGCCCAGGGTCAGCGCGTAGGTGCCAAGGCAGGTGAGGCACACCGCCTTCGCCTGGATCGACGCGGTGATGAAGGTCACGCACGACAACAGGCCCAGCAGCGCCCACACCTTGAGCGCGCCCGAGAACGTGCTGCCGTCACCCGTCGCGCGACTGCGCTGGATGAACATGAAGCTCAGCGTGAACGCGACCGCGCCCCACACCACGCCCAGGCCCGCGACGGGAATACCGATGAACTCGTGGATGCGGTGCGAGAACGCTGAGTCCCACACGGCGGCGCAGTTGACCGTCGCGTTGATGGAGCAGGCCGGAGTATGCCCCGCGCGCAGCGCGATCAGCTCGAGCCATTGGTAGATGGCCAGCGCCACCAGACCGCCGGACGTCGCCAGCAAAGTCCCGATCGCGAATCCGGAAAGGGGGGACGGTGTGGATGGCTTGGACACGGCTGGGGCTTATATAGCGGTGTCTCCCGGGGTGCTCATGTCTGTCGTCGAAGCGGTGGTTTCGGAATATCAGGCAGCAAACGACGGTTGTGCCGTCTTCGACGCGTCTGATCGCCAGCAGTTACGCATCACCGGTCCTGAGGCGGCGAGCTTCCTTCAGGGCATGGTCACCAACGACGTCGAGGCGCTGCCCACCGGGGGCAGCTGTTACGCCGCGATGCTCACCGTGAAAGGGTCGATGGTGGGCGATGCGCGGATTTTGAGGCGCGAGCATGAGCTCATCATCGACACCGGCCCCGAGCGCGGCGCGACCGTGAAGGCGTTTCTCGAGAAGTATTTGGTAAGCGAAGACTGCGAGCTGCACGACGCACCAGAGCTGGCCGTGATTGCGCTCGTCGGCCCGAAGTCGCAGGAGGCCGCGGCGAAGATTCCCGCGGAGGCAAGGGTTGGTGAGCTGGTGTCGATGCTCGGCGGGGTGGACGTCGTGGTGAAGCGCGAGCAGTTGGGTGCGGTGATGGCGGCGTTGGGTGATGTGCCAAGGCTCTCGGCGTCGACCCTCGAGGTGCTGCGGGTCGAAAAGAACGTTCCTTTGTTCGGCGTCGACATGACCGAGGTGACCATTCCCCTCGAGGCCAACCTCGACCACGCCATCAACTACAAGAAGGGGTGTTACATCGGCCAGGAGGTCATCGCGCGCGCGACGTACCGCGGGCAGATGAACAAGAAGCTCGTGCAGTTGCTGGTCGGTCAAGCAGTGCCTGAGCGCAAGACCGAGCTCAAGCAGGGCGAGCGGAAGGTCGGGTGGATCACCTGCGTCGTGAAGAGCCCGAAGCATGGGCAGCACCTGGCGCTCGGCTACGTACACCGGGATTTTTTGGCGGCGGGCACGACGTTCGAGATGGCAGGTGGGGCTGCCCGCGTAGTCGTCTGAGAAGGACGTTGCTGCGCTCGGGAAAATGAACCGGCGCCCCAAAGGGGGAGGCCCGTCGCCGCCGCGAGCAATACGTCATCCCCCGGGCTATCAGGGCTCCCTCATGGCCGACCGCCCCGAGCGAAAGCTCACGACCCGCGAGCTGTTGCAGCAACTGCCCCGCGCGCTGGCGCTGGTCTGGGAGGCCTCGCGCACCAACGCGTTGCTGCTCTCCTGTCTCACGTTGGTGCAAGCGGCGCTGCCCGCGCTGATGGCGTGGGTCGGCAAGCTCATCATCGACGCGGTGGTGACGGCCTCGACGCAGCCTTCTGACGACGCGCAGGCCCTGGTGTGGCGCTACGTCTCGTGGGAGCTCGTGCTCGCTCTGGTGGCGCTGCTGGTGGGCCGGCTGTCCGGGCTCTCCCGCGAGCTGCTGCGCGTGAGCCTGGGCAACCTGCTCAACGAACGCATCCTCGAGAAGTCGCTCACCCTCGAGCTGCGTCACTACGAAGACTCCGAGACGTACGACATCATGCAGAACGCGCGGCGCGAGGCGTCGTCACGGCCGCTCGCGCTGGCGATGGACGCGGTGACAGTGGTGCGCCACCTGCTGACGCTCTCCTCGTTCGCGGTGCTGTTGTGGAGCGTGGCGTGGTGGAGCGGGCTGGTGCTGCTCGCCGCCGCGGTGCCTTCGTTCCTCGCCGAGACGAAGATGTCGGGCGAGCGGTTCCGCCTCTATTCGTGGCGCGCGCCGGAAGGCCGCAAGCTCAACTACCTCGAGTGGATCCTCACCCGCGACTCCACCGTCAAAGAGGTGAAGCTCTTCGGGCTGGGCCCGCTCATCCTCGGCCGTTACCGCGCGCTCTTCGCCAAGTTCCTCGCGGAAGATCGCAAGCTCGCCCTCAAGCGGCTCTTCTACGGAACCCTGCTGGGCGCCGTGTCGTTGGCGTCGTTCTACTTCTGCTACCTCTGGGTGGCCGGTCGCGCGTCGAGGGGCGCGATCACGGTGGGCGATCTGGTGCTCTACCTGGGCGTCTTCCGCCAGGGGCAAGCGGCCTTCGAGGCGGTGCTCGCCGCGGTCGCTGGCAGCTACGAAGACGCGCTGTTCCTCTCGAACCTGCAGCGCTTCTTCGACCTGCCCACCACCGCCGAGGCCTCGCGCGTCACGCCCCCCAAGACGCTGGGCCCGGGGCCGCACCTGCTCGAGTTCGATCACGTCAGCTTCAAGTACCAGCACCGGAATGACTGGGCGCTGCGCGACGTGACGTTGCGGCTGGAGCCCGGTGAGAAGCTCGCCCTCGTCGGAGAAAATGGCGCAGGCAAGTCGACGCTCATCAAGCTGCTGCTGCGGCTCTATGAGCCCACCGAAGGGTCCATTCGGTACGGCGGCATCGACTTGAGAGATCTCGACGCGAAGGATCTCCGTGAGCGCGTGGGTGCCGTCTTCCAGGACTTCGTGCGCTACCAATTCAGCGCGGCCGAGAACATCGGCCTGGGTCACCCCGCGAAGGTGGAAGACCGGCCGGCGATCGAGCTTGCAGCCGACGCGGGCGGCGCGCGTGGGGTGATCGAAGCGTTGCCCAAACAGTTCGACACGATGCTGGGCGGCTGGTTCGAGAAGGGCCACGAGCTGTCGGGAGGTCAGTGGCAGAAGCTGGCCATCGCCCGCGCGTTCATGCGCGACGCGGAGATCCTCATCCTCGACGAGCCCACCGCCGCCATCGACGCCGAAGCCGAGGTCGCCCTGTTCGAGCGGTTCCGCGCGCTGGCCAAAGATCGTACCGCCATCATCATCAGCCACCGCTTCAGCACGGTGCGCATGGCCGATCGCATCGCGGTGCTCGAGGGCGGCAAGCTCACCGAGCTGGGCAGCCACCGCGAGCTGCTCGACAAGGGCGGGCGCTACGCGAAGCTCTTCACGCTACAGGCGCAAGGCTACAAATAGGTCGAGCGGAGCCGGTCCAGCGGAACGCTGGGCGCGCGCAGCTGAAACGAAGTGAAAGATGCGCCGAGGCGAAGCGACCCAGAAAAAGGGGTCGTTCAGGGCACGCCGCTCACGATGGTGTTGATGTCGGTGTACAGGCACGGCGTACCGGCATTGAAGTCGACCCGGCCCACGACCCACAGGTCCTTGGTGACGTTCATCGAGCGCGTGCGCGTCGTCATCAGCTGACCACCGCAGTACACCTTGAGCGTCGAGGTCACCGCGTTGGGCGAGGCTGTCCAGCTGTACATGTGAACACCCACTGTGTACGCGAACGCACGCGAGGGCGTGTTGATTCGGGTGTTCTCTGGGCCCCGGCCGCCGATGTCGTCGCGATCGAGGCTGGGGTCGGCCTGCGCACCGGCGCCCCACGTCGGCGTGCGGCTGCGGAAGTGGCAATCCCAGGTGGTGTTGTTCCAGCTCGCGGTGCTGTTGATCGACCCGCCGTTCGGGTGCAGCAGGTGGAGATCCATGTCGTTCGGGCGATCCCACGTCAGCTCGATCCACAAGTCGCCGTTGGGGTTGACCGTGATGGGCGTGGTGCACTGCGCGGTGCCGCCCAGGCCGTCAGAGACGTTGAAGTTCACGATGTGGGTGCCCACCACGTCGGCGAAGTAGGTGGTGCTGGTGCAGCTGGTGGGCGCCGAGAAGTTGCCGCTCGAGGTGGTGGGGCGCGAGGCGATGGCCCAGTTACAGGTCGTCGCACCCGGCGCCATGATCGACGGGGTGAGCGTCACGGTGCTGTTCGCGTTGACCGTGATGGGGCCCGGGCACATCGCCGTCACGCCGCAGCCCGCCATGGTGCGCGCGCGGCCGTTGCCGTTGAGCGCCACCACGTAGGGAATGGCCTGGGCGCCCTGCTGCATGGTGACGGTGACTTCACCGACCGCCGGGCCGACCAGGTACGGGCGGTAGCGCAGCAGCACGGTACGTGAAGCGCCGGGAGCGAGCGGCCCACCCACGGGCGCCGAGGTGATGGCGAACTGAGGGCAGCCGGCGGCGTTGGTGCACGAGCCCGAGCCTGCAGGAGCGTTGGCTGCGTTGGTGAGCACCGTGCTGTTGAGGGTGACCGTCTGAGCGCAGGTGTTGCTGATCACCACCGCGCGCTCGGGCGAACCACACTCGAGCTCCGTGTCCTGGAAGTTGACCGGGCTGGGGGCGAGCGTGAGGCAGGCCGGCGCGAGCGTAGCCGAGAGCAGCACGGCGCCTTGCGAAGCGCCGGGCGTCGAGACGTTGAAGCTCGCCTCGCCGCTGACCTGGGTGGGCGTCATCGGGCTGCTCAGCGGCTGGGCCCGCACCGAGACCACCTGGCTTTGACCGGGGTTGAGCACCACGTCGCTCATCACGCCGGGCATGGTGAAGGTGTCGTGCGACGTCGGCGAGAGGCCCAGGCCGTTGAAGTAGCAGACCTCGGTGGGCGCGGTGCCCAGGTTCATGAGCGTGAAGGTGAGGTCGCGCACCTGCGGCACGTCCATGATGCCGAAGGCGAGGTTGGTGGGCGCCACCGTGTAGTTGCAGGGCGGCACTTCGATGGCCTCGGCGGTGATGCGCACGGTCACCGCGGGGGTCAGCGAGTCGTTGGAGTACAAGATGAGCTCCCATTCCTTCTGGCCCGCGGTCTGGGGAATCACGCGCACCGGCAGGTTGAGCGCAGCGCCGATGATGGCCTCGATGCCGGCGTTTGCGTCGTAGAGCCCCGGGCGCAGCGTGCCCGCGCAGGCATTGCCCGCGATGTCCCAGTCGCCCACGCACAGCTCGGCGTCGGTGCCGGTGATGGCCCGCACAGTCCAGTAGCTGGTGCCCTGGCCGTTCATGCCCAGGTGCAGGTTCGCGCGCGGATCAGGCGGCGAGGGCCGGTTGCCCACGTTGGCCACCCGCAGGGTGCGCTGCGCGAAGGTGCCCGGTGACGCGCCCGGGGTGAAGCCCACGCGGCCGATGGCGAAGACGGGCGAGGGGCGCACTTCGATCTTCGGCCCACCGCCGAAGCCGCGCAGGTTGATCGAGAGCGCAGGCTGCGAGCCCAGCGTCGTGCTGGCCATCAACTGGCCCGTCTTGGGGCCGAGCACGGTGGGGCGGAAGTCGAGCACCGTCACGCCGGTGCCGGAGGCCCAGGTCTGATCCATGCCGCGCACCGAAGCGGGCACGCGCAGCAGGGTGATGTCAGCGGGGTCTGCCGCGGTGACCACGAACACGGGGTCGGTGGTGCGAATGCGGGAGAGGGTGATGTCGAGGCTGCAGGCGTTGCTGAAGGTGATGGTGCCTTCGCCCACTGCGCCCGGGGCGATGTTGCCGAAGTGCAACGCGCTGCCCGTGGCGTCGGGCGGGTCGGCGCGCCAGGTCAGGCAGGAGACCACGCCGCGGCCGCGCACCTGCACGGTGCGTTGCGGGCACGAATCAGCGCGGCGGATCACGAACTGCCCGTTGTAGTCACGCGGCTCGGTGGGCTTGAACTTCACCTTCGCGCTGGGCGCGCTGTTGGCGTTGACCAGCAG
Organism: Archangium sp.; assembly: GCA_043773025.1. Lineage (GTDB taxonomy): Bacteria > Myxococcota > Myxococcia > Myxococcales > Myxococcaceae > Archangium_A. The sequence goes on along the minus strand of JAYVFP010000138.1, from coordinate 6,769 downwards.
CTTGCCGTCGTTGCCCAGCCCGTCGATCTCGAAGATGCCGACCGGCGCGCCGGTGACACCGCCCGAGGTGACCATCACCGGAGCGGCGCCGTCGTTGCGCAGCGAGAACTCTTCGTCGAGCGAGCTGCCGATCGGCACCGAGCCGAAGTCGATCACCGAAGGCACGTCACACTCGCCGGCGATCGCGCGGCCGTTGATGGAAAGCGGGGAGGGCGCGGCACCCGAGGGGCGGAGCTCCAGCTCAGCGGAGTAGTCGACGAAGCGCTCGTCGGTGATGGGCGGCGAGAAGATGACGGTGACCGGCTGCTTCTCGGTCGGGTTGACCACCACGTCAGGCACCCAGCGCACTTCGAAGGCAGAGTTGGGCTCGGTGAACAGACCCAGCGTCACGGGCGAGCCCGAGAGCTTGGCGAACTCCGTCATGGTGAAGGCCGCGCGGCCCACGTTCTGAACGAAGAGCACCTGCTCGCGGCGAGCGCCCATGGTGGTCGGCGGAAAGTCGACGCGCGCCGAAGGACCGAACTGGGGGCCGGTGGCCGTCGCCCACTCCCAACGCACTTCGCCTTCGATGCCTTGTGCCCCTGCGGGACGGCGGCATTCACAACCAACGATGACGACCGCGAGCCAAAGAACACCAAGATGTGGGAGACGCACGCTGAACGACTTACCACGCGGCACGTCGCGATCACCACGGGGCCCCGGGACCTCTCGTCGCGAATGGAAAATTCTGCCCGGCGAAGTCTCAGAAGCTGGGAAAATGGCGCGCTCTCCCCGCAGGGAGGGTTCGGGGAGAAAAAACATTCAGACGAAACCAAACCAGCCGGGGGCGGGCGACCTCGATCGCGATGCGGCAGCCGTCTTGCGCCTGGCCACGCTCCTCGTGGGCGGGTCCGTGCTGGCGGGGCTGGCGGCGCGGGCCCTCGCAGGCGCCACCCCTGACGGAGCAACGGTCACTGGCCTCGTGCTGCTGGTGGTCTGCGCGATCACGCAGGTGCTGGTGCGCCGAAAGCACCTCAAGCTCGCCTCTCATCTCTTCATCACCACCGCCTGGCTCGCCGTCGGGGCGATCAGCATCAGCCGCGGTGGTCAGTACTCAGGCACGGTCGGCCTCTATCTCTTGTGCACGGTGCTGGCGGGCGTGCTGCTCTCGGCGCGAGCAGCCGTCATCTCGTGCGCGCTGAGCGTTCCGGCGGTCCTCGCGCTGCTGGTGGCGGAGACGCGCGGGTGGATGCCCATGGGCCTCAGGGCGCCCCCTGCTCAGCGCGGCCTCACCGCCGTGCTCACGCTGGTGGTCACCACCGCCATCTTCTTGATTGCGCTGCGCCGGCTGATCCGCGCCGCCGAACGCACGCGCCGCTCGAGTGAAGAGCTGGCTGCTGCGAACCGCGAGCTGCTGCAGAGTCACGCCACGTTGGAACAGACGGTGGCCGAGCGCACGCAGAGCCTGGTGCTGGCGCGCGATCAGGCGCTGATGGCGGCCCGGGCCCGCATGAGCTTTCTGGCCAACATGAGCCACGAGCTGCGCACGCCGATGCATGCGGTGGTGGGTATCACCGAGCTGCTGCGGCTGCGGGGCCTCGACGCCGAGACCCACGAGCTCGTCGACACCATCGGCAAGAGCGGAGACGCGCTGGTCGCCATCCTCGACGACGTGCTCGACCTCGCGAAGATCGAAGCGGGCCGGCTGGTCGTCGAAGCGGCCGTCTATCAACCGCGCGGTGTGGTCGACGAGCTGATCGCCTTGTTGGGCGCGCAGGCGCGGGGCAAGGGCGTGCGTCTCTCAGCGCGCGTGCACGACGAGGTGCCGGCGCACGTGCTGGGCGATCGCACCCGGGTGCGGCAGGTGCTGATGAACCTCGCCGGCAACGCGCTCAAGTTCACCACCGCGGGCACGGTCGAGCTCGAGGTGTTGCGCGGCCCCGATGAGCTGCTGCGCTTCGAGGTGCACGACACCGGCGTGGGCGTGACCGACGAAGAGCTCGGGCGGCTGTTTCAGCCCTTCATTCAAGGAGACGCGTCGACCTCGCGCCGCTACGGCGGCACCGGCCTGGGCCTGGCCATCAGCAAGCAGCTCGCCGAGCTGATGGGCGGCGCGGTGGGCGCCCGCAGCGTGCCCGACAAGGGCTCGACGTTCTGGTTCACCGTGCGTGCGCCTGCGAAGACCGACCCGGTTGCGGTGCAGGCGCCGGTGCCCCGGGAAAAGCCCGTTCGAACTCCGCTGCGAATTCTGCTCGCTGAAGACGACGGCGTGAACCAGTTGCTCGCGCTCAAGATGCTGCAGCTGCTCGGCTATGAAGCAGACCTGGTGGTGAACGGGCTCGATGCGCTCGCCGCGTTGACCCGCACGCCTTACGACGTGGTGCTGATGGACGTGCACATGCCCGAGATGGATGGGCTCGAGGCGATGCGCCAGGTGCGCGCGTGGGCCCGGCCGCAGCCGTGGATCATCGTGATCAGCGCCAGCGCCTTGCCTGAGGATAGAGCAGCCGCGTTCGCCGCGGGCGCCAACGACTGCCTCTCGAAGCCCATGAAGGTCGATGCACTCGAAAAAGCCCTCGCCCGCGCACCCAGGTGAGCGTCCCCTCTCCCCTCTGGACAGGTTTTTTTCGAAATAAGGAGCGCTCACCGTTCATCCCGCCCGAGCGGAGTCGAGGGATTACCTCGCCTTCGAGTGGCAAGTGCCCCCTCGACTGCGCTCGGGGAGACCGGTGTTCTATTTCCGCCAACCCGCTCGGCACGAACGGAACCGGTGAAGCGACCCAGCTCATGCGGCTGAACGGTCAGGCTGCTGTCGTGCCTGGAATTCTACAACCACGCGGAAATCATCAGGCGGTGTCCGCGCGGCTCGCACATGCCACGAGCCGCGCCCAGAGCGCCGCCAATTGCTCACATTGCTGAGCTTGCCGCTCAATTGGTACTCGCGCTTTCGCAGTGAGAACGCGTGCGTGCCTGCGAGTGCCGCGCGCGTTCTGACGGGGGACCGACATAGCGGAACTGAAATCCGGTCCAGAGGGGCGCGGGAGCGGTGTGCTCCTTCGCTGTCTGCATTTCTCACTCGTGTTCGAGGGTTCAATCTTGAAAATCTTCGTCGCCGTCTCAGCAGCCGTGTGTGCTCTTGCATTGGCAGGGTGTGGTCTTGAAGAACAGTTCGATGAAACCTCGGGCGCCAGCACGCGCGCTGCGTTGACCGGGCCGATGCCCTACCGCGGGGTGAACCTCGCGGGCGCCGAGTTCGGCGTGGCGTCTGATGGCACCGGCCAGAACCCCGGCACGTTCGGCTCGACGTACACCTGGCCGAGCGCAACCTCGGCCGACTATTTTCTCGCCAAGGGCATGAACACCTTCCGGGTGCCCTTTCGTTGGGAGCGCCTTCAGCGCACGCGCGGCGCGGCCCTCGACGCCGCAGAGGTCTCGCGCATGCGGGCCACCGTCAACGGCATCACCAGCCGCGGTGGTGTGGTGCTGCTCGACCCTCACAACTACGCGCGCTACGGCACCGAGTTCATCGGCTCGGGCACCGTGACCGACGCCCAGTTCGCCGACTTCTGGTCGCGCCTGGCCAGCGAGTTCAAGAGCAACCCCAACGTGCTCTTCGGCTTGATGAACGAGCCGTACGGCCTGCCGACCGAGCAGTGGGTCACCTCGGCCAACGCCGCGATCGCCGCCATTCGAGCCACGGGCGCGACCAACCTCATCCTGGTGCCGGGCAACGCGTGGACCGGCGCTCACAGTTGGACGCAGAACTGGTACGGCACGGCGAACTCCGTCGCGCTGCTGGCGATTCGTGACCCCGGCAACAACGTGGCGTTCGAAGTGCACCAGTACTTCGACGCGAACGCCTCGGGCTCTACCGACACCTGCACCAGCACGTCTGCGGGCGCGGCGCAGCTGGGCGCCTTCACGCAGTGGCTGCGCGCGAACGGCAAGAAGGGCTTTCTGGGTGAGTTCGCCACCGGAAACAGCGCGACCTGTCTGACCGCGTTGGAAAACCTGCTCACCTACCTCGACGCGAACTCCGACGTGTACCTCGGGTGGACGTGGTGGGCCGCGGGCCCGTGGTGGGGCAACGCGTGGACCTCGCTCGAGCCGACCTCGACGGGCGCCGACAAGCCGCAGATGGACGTGATGGAGCGGCACCTCTCGAGCAACACCCCCACGCCCAGTTGCACCGACGGCACCCGCAACGGCAGTGAAACCGGCGTCGACTGCGGCGGCTCGTGCGCTGCGTGTGTGCCGACCGACAGCTGCACCGACGGCGTCCGCAACGGCAGCGAGACGGGCGTCGACTGCGGCGGCTCGTGCACGGCGTGCACGCCCACCAGCACCTGCGTGCCCACCACCTTCGAAGCCGAGACGGCGTTCCACTCCACCGGCGGCGCCACCAGTGGCGGCTGGAACCTGTGGAGCAACGGCTACCTGCAGACCGCCGCGAGCCTCAGCGGGGCCTCGAGCCTGACGGTGGTCGCGCGCGGTTCCTCGGCCGGCGGCGTGTGGCCGCGCATGACGGTCACGGTGGGGACCACGGTGCTGGGCACGGTGAGCGTTTCGAACACCACGTGGTCGCAGTACCGCTTCACCGTGCCGCCCCGTACTTCAGGGCAGATCCGCGTCAGCTTCGACAACGACGCGGTGATCCGCATGGCTGACCGCAACCTCTACGTCGACAAAATCAGCACGCGCTGTCCCTGACGTTTTTGGGGCGGCAATGCCTCAGCGAGCGGGCACCCGACGCCAAGACGGCGTAAGGTGCCCGCATGTTGAACGATGAGAAACCCGAGAAGGTCCGCTACGGCCGATCACAGAAGTTCCGCCTGTCTGAGAAGGGCTCGGAAGCGGTCAAGGCGTACGAGGTCACCATCGCTGCCGCCCGCAGCGGCACCGGCCGCGCCGAGTTCGATGCAGCCCGGAAAGCCTGGAGCGCCCCCCGCGGGCTCGCTCCGGAAGATGCTCAGTACCTGGTGGAGTTCGGCGTCGCCGGACGCACGCTGAAAGAGACGGCAGACGCGTTGCGCGATTGCGGCACCAGCGCCAAAGACGTGAAAGACGCGACCGAGCGGTTGATTGGCTTCGGAATGGTGGAGGCCGTGCCCGTCGTCTCGCGCTGAAGCCCTCAGCGCGGAGGCAGGTGCGAGGTGCTCTCGGTGGCCAGAGACACCAGCATCGCCATGCGCTCGGGCGTGAAGTGCGCAGGGTTCGCCGACTCCGCGTCGAGAATGCCGATTACCTTGCCGTTGGGATCGAGCAGCGGCAGGCAGACCTCAGACTGCACCTTCGGATCGCACTCGTAGTACGCGCCGCCGCCCGCCACGTGCGCTCGCACGTCTTGCAGCACGCGCGCCTTGCCGCTCAAGCCGACGGCCGCGTTGTTCGAGGTCTTCGCGAACGTTTCGGTGAGCGGAAATTCGGGCCGGCTCTCGACGCCGCGATAAGCGAGCTTCACCAGCGCAGGGCCCGAGGGCAACTCGCGTTTCTGATACAGCCCCAGCCAATCGCAGCCGGTTTCCTGATGCACTGACTCCACCAGCGCGTCGAGGGTGATCAACGAGAAGCTGTTTTGCATTGAGCGCCCGCCCAGCACCTTCGATAAATCGTACGGAACGGGGTCGAGCTCGTCGTGCAGCGAGCAGCTCCCATCGGCAGAGAGCTTCGGCACCTTGTACGTGTAGAGCGCGTTGAGCGAGGAGGGCGTGGCGGGCAGGCTGGCCTTCTTCGCTTCCTCCAAAATGGCCCACAGGCCCTGCTGCGCTTCACGAACCGCAGAGACGTCGACCAAGAGACCAACCTTCGTCAGGTACGAGCGGGCGTCCATGGGGCGCGAGCCTACTCGTGCTTCTTCTTTTTCTGGGGCTCCTTCGGGGCACTGCAGTCGTCATCGAAACGAAGCTGGTGCACCGACCACCGGTTTTTGAAGCGCAAGCAGGCGACGAACTCGGCCTTCTTCTCGCCATTGATGAAGTGGAGATCGCGCAAGACGGCCTCGTCGCCCGTCACTTCGAGATCGCCGGTGGCGCGGCAATCGAAGTCGGTCGTCACGCCGTACGCTTCGTACCTGACGTTGAACATCTCCAGCTCGGTCAAGGCGCAGGCCGCGCCGAGCTCAAGCCGGGGTGAGGTGAGATCTCCCAATTGGGCCTTCAGCTCGTTCTTGCGTTGGTTCTCTTTGACCACCATCGCGCCGATGCCCAGCCACGACAGAAAAGCGAGGCCGACCCCGAGGCCGCCGAAGGTCAGACCCGCCGTGCCCAGCGCCGCGCCCCGCAACCCGTGCTGCTGCGAAAGCCTTCGGGCGCGCAGCCCGAAGACGATGCCCAGCACGGGCCCGACCGGCACGAAGCAGCACACCACGCTGCCCACCAATGAAGAGATCAACGCCCACTTGCCCGCGGTGTCCACCTCGACCTGAGCGCTGGCGCGAGTGCGGGCACCGTCCATCGCAGAGCGTTGTTCAGCAGCGCGGCGATCGGCGTCGGTCTGGAGGTCGCGCGCTTGCCGGGCTTCCACCCCGCGCTGGGTGGTGGTTCCGCAGAACGTGCACTGCTCGATGACGTCTTGAAGTGGCGCGCTGCAGTTCGAACACTTTTGCATGACCTCAGAAGTCTCTCAGGTGGCCGCGGTGACGCAACCGTTCTCAGCTGCTCTCCTGAAGGAACAGGCGGAAATAGGAATCGGTTTCCATCACCGGTCTCCCCGACAGGGTTGGCCGAAATAGAAGTCACTCCAATCACCGGTCTCCCCGAGCGCAGTCGAGGGGGCACTTACCGCCCGAAGG
>JAYVFP010000137.1:0-42650 GCA_043773025.1 Archangium sp. | reverse complement strand
AGCGCCCACCGTTCATCCCGAGCGGAGTCGAGGGATTACCTCGCCTTCGGGCGGTAAGTGCCCCCTCGACTCCGCTCGGGGAGACCGGTGATTGGAGTCATTTCTATTTCGGCCAACCCTGTGAGCGAAGTCGAGAGATTGCCTCTCCTTCGCACTGCAAGTACCCCCTCGACTGGGCTCGGGGAGACCGGTGATGGAACCCGATTCCTATTTCCGCCAACCCACACCCGGTCCTTCATTTCACTCACTCGAGCTGCGGAGGGGCAACGAGCACGCCTGAAAATCGGCCGTACGTCACCGTGTAAGTGGCCTCAGGCGACAACGTCGGCCACGGATTGTAGAGGACGTACTCGACGAACCGCCCGCTCGGCAGCCGCAGCGAATACCCCGACCGCCGCGACTCGAGCGGCTTGGCCCCATTCCCAATCAGCGCCTGGCCCATCACCACATCCGCCACGCCCAGGCCCGCCGCGCGCGCGACCGACCCCGCTGCGATCGCCAACAACAACGCGCCGCTTCCCCGCGCCAGCAAGGGCCAGTGCCACTTCGTCCACGCGACCCACGCGAGACCCAAGAACACCGCCGAGAACGACAGCAACAGCACCGCCTTCATCGCCAGCGCGAGCCGGAAGCGCGCCGAGATGGGCGTCATGGGTGCACGACCTCGGTGGGATCCTTCCCCGTGAACGTGTCGACCGACAGCCCGCGCCGGAGCGCTTCATGCGCCGGAGTACCCAGCGTGCCGAGCAGCTCTTCAGGACCCCGCACGAACCGCCGGCTCAGCGCATCGAGCCTTGCCCGCGCTTCCGCCAGCCGCTCGCGCGTCACCTCGCCGCTCTCCACCGCCTTCACCAACGCCTCGATCGCAGCGCGCTGCACCGACGCGTGATGACACACGAGAAAACAATCGACGCCCGCCTTCACGCCTTCGACCACCGCGCGCTCCACGCTGAAGTGTTCGCTGATCGCCTTCATCTCGAGATCGTCGCTGACCACCACGCCTTGAAAGCCGAGCTCCTTGCGCAACAACCCATTCATCACGCGCGCGCTCATGGTGGCCGGCACCCCAGGCTCGAGCGCGTCGAAGATCACATGCGCGGTCATCACCGAAGCGAGGCCCGCTTTGGCGTACGCCGCGAAGGGGAGCAGCTCCACCTTGCGCAGCCGCTCGAGGTCGTGCGGCAACGAGGGCAGATCGAGGTGCGAATCTTTCGCGGTGTCTCCGTGCCCCGGAAAGTGTTTGGCGCACGACGCCACGCCGCCGGCCTCCATGCCGCGGGCGAGCGCCACACCCAGCCGCGCCACCTCAGCCGGGTCTCGGTGAAACGATCGATCGCCAATCACCGGGTTCGCGGGGTTGGTGTCGACGTCGAGCACCGGCGCGAAGTCGACGTCGAAGCCGAGCGCGCGCACCTCGAGCGCGAGCAACTTCCCCGCGCGTTCGACCAACGCCGCGTCACCGGTCAACCCCAATTGCCGCATCGGAGGCAACGCCGTGAAGGGAGCGCCCCGCAACCGCGCGACCCGCCCACCTTCTTGATCGACCGAAGCCAGCAGCGGCCTGCCCGCGCGTGTCTTGAGCGCCTTGACCAGGCTCGCCACCTGGGCCGGTGAGTCGACGTTGCGCTTGAACAGAATGATGCCGCCGACGCCGTCATCGATCAGCCGTTCGACCTCGGCATCTGCAGAAAGACCCGGGAAGCCGACCACGAAGAGACCGGCACATTCACGGAAGAGACTCATGAGCGAAGACTTACACGGCTGCGTTACATACGCCCCCGCCATGCGCATCCTTCTCCTCGCTTCGTTGTTCATTCTCGCCTGCAAGAGCAGCCCGCACAGGCACGATGAAAATGGTCACCTGCCGCACCGCTTCGACGACGCGGATGCCTGGGCGGCCCGCTTCGAAGATCCGAAACGGGAGGCCTGGCAGAAGCCCTCTGAGGTGATCGCCGCGTTGGCGCTGCCTCCCGACGCGAAGATCGCCGACATCGGGTCTGCGACTGGCTACTTCCCGGTGCGCATCGCGAAGGCGCTCCCGAAGAGCCGGGTCTACGGCGTCGACGTCGAGAGCTCGATGGTCGACTACCTCAACAAACGCGCCGAGCAGGAGCAGCTCACGAACCTGAGCTCGCACCTCGCGGAGTTCGCCGACGCGAAGATCCCCGAGCCGGTCGACCTCATCTTGATGGTCGACACATACCACCACATCGAAGCGCGCCCGGACTACTTCAAGAAGTTGAAGAACTCGCTCAAGCCCGGTGGGCGCCTGGCGATCATCGACTTCACGCGCGAATCGAAGATGGGCCCCGACTCAGCCGAGAAGATGCCGCCCGAGCAGGTCGAAGCCGAACTGAAGGGGGCTGGCTTCAAGCTCCTCGAGAGCCAGTCCTTCCTGCCTGAACAATTCTTCCTGGTGTTCGGACCTCAGTAGGGCGCTCCGAAGCCGAGGATGGTGCTCATCGAGCGGGTGCGGCGCCACACGCCTTCGCGGCCCGTCTGCGGGTTTTCGGTGTTGCCTTCGATGGTGCCGATGCTGCCGTCGGCGTTCACCTTCTCGACGATGCCGATGTGATCCGCGTTGCGGTCACCATCCCAATCGAAGAGCACCAGGTCACCGGGCTGTGGGTTCGACTTGCCCTTCCAGTTTCCGTCGGCCTTGAGCTCGTTCACCACGCTGGGGCAGTACGGGTCGTTCATCTTCCCGCCCGACTGCTGCATCACGTAGCTGGTGAAGTCCGCGCACCACGGTTCGGCGCCGCGGCCGAAGTGCTGGGGATACTTAAGTGCGTCACCGCGGTTGTCGCCCGACTCGGTGGTGCCCAGCTCGGCGCGCGCTGCGTCGAGAATGCGCGAACGGAAATTGCCAGAAGGCGCGGGAGGCGCGGTGACGCCGCCTGTCAACGCGCGCTGCGTCGCCGAACCCGCCACGCCGTCGGCCTCGAGACCCTTCGCCCGCTGAAACCGAACCACCGCGCTGCGCGTGCCGGGCCCGAAGCTGCCGTCGATGCCGCCCACGTCGAAGCCGTGCCGCACGAGGTCGCGCTGCAGCTTCTCTACGTCGGCGCCGAAGTCGCCGCTGCGCAGCGTGGAGGCACCAGAAGGAGAAGGCGTCGGCGCCTGCTTGAGCGCCGCCCAGGTGCGAGGGCCCACGACGCCGTCGACCGGCAGGCCCTTCGAGCCCTGAAAGCGACGCACCGCGGCCTGGGTCATCGGCCCGAAGTCGCCGTCGACCGTGCCCGTCGGAACTCCCGCCCGCTGGAGCAGCTGCTGCAACTCGGTCACCTTGGCTCCCGAATCGCCCAGGCTCAGCTCAGGGGTGCTGGCGACGAAGCGGTTGGTTCCAACGGTACGGGCGGCTGAGATGGGCAAGGTGACCTCCAATTGCGTTCAAAGGGGTTGTCGGAGGGGAAATTCCTGAGTTGCTTCAGGAGGTTGGATGTAGCTTTGTTGACAGGACCTACACTGTGGGTGTGGAGCGGGGCCGCTCCAGAATCTTTGAAGAAGTGTGGGGGTGGGAGGCGTTTGCCTACCGCAGTCATTAGCCTCGGCCGGTCCATGAGCGAGCCGACAGCCGAAGCGCCCACGAGCCTCAAAGACATCCCCGTGTTGTTGTTCGTGCGCGGCATCACCCTGCTGACGGTGCTGAGCAGTTTGGTCGTCGGGCTGCACTGGTACCTCGGCGCGCGGCTCATTCGTGATGTGGGCATGCCCGAGCCGTTCGCCACCATCGCCTGGGTGATGGTGTGGGTCTTCTTCGGGTCGATCTTCGCGGGCTTTCTGGGGGGCCGGTTGTTCCCGCGCCCCGCGGCGAAGATTTTTCAGTGGTTGGGCTTCGTGTGGATGGGCGCGTTCGGGCTGTTGCTGGTGACCACCTCGCTGTCCGATCTCGCGCTCTTCATCGCCTCGAAGTTCACCACGCTCGATGCGTCGTGGCAGAGCCTGCGGGCGTTCGGCGTGATGGGCGTGGTGGTGCCTGCGTTGGCGTGGGGCTTCTACGTCTCGAGAAGGCCTCTGACCAAACGGGTTGAGATCGACATCCCCGGGCTCGATCCCTCGCTCGATGGTTTTCGCATCGTACAGATCACCGACGTGCACATCGGCGAGACGCTGGGTCGTGACTTCGCAAGGCAGGTGGCTCTTCACGTCAACTCGCTCAAGCCCGACCTCGTCGCGGTGACCGGCGACATGATCGACGGCTCTGTCGCGCGGCTGCACGACGAGGTCGCGCCGCTCGGTGAGATGCGCGGCAAATACGGCGTGTATTACGTGACGGGAAATCACGAGTATTACCACGGCGGCTCGAGCTGGGAGGCCGAGGGCCGCAAGCTCGGCTTCACCGTGCTGCACAACGAGCACCGGGTGATCGCCGACGGCAAGCTGGTCATCGGTGGCGTGACCGACGTGGAAGGCGCGCGGTTCTCACAAGCCCATGCACCGCGGGTCGACCTCGCGTTCGCGCAGGCCCCGGCGGGCGTGCCCCGTATTCTGCTCGCGCATCAACCGCGTTTTGCGAAGTACGCGAAAGATTCGTCGATCTCCTTGATGCTCTCGGGTCACACGCACGGCGGGCAGATCTTCCCGTTCATGGTGTTCGTGCGACTGCAGCAGCCGGTGGTGCGCGGCTTCGAGACGCTGTCCGGCGTGCCCACCTACACGAGCAACGGCACGGGCTACTGGGGCCCTCCGTTTCGCATCGGGCCTCGGGGTGAAGTGACCGAGCTCATCCTTCGCGCGAAGTGAGGGTCACCCGCGAAGGGGGACTCTCTTGACGCCTACACCTCGAGCCGAACACGCTGCGCGCTCGTGGACCCCACCACCTCTGAAAACACCCTGCCCGGTGAAGCCCCGAGCCCCGCGTTCACCGCGGCCCGTCGTGAGCTGTGGCGCCATCTGCCTGCGTGGATGTTCTTCATCTACGGAGTGCTGCTGCTCAACACCGAGCTGACCAATTTCAGCCCCGCGCGGGGCGACCTCGCGCACACCATCGTCTTCCCGCTGCTGGTCTTCGTCATCTACCAGGTGGTGCGCTTCACCCACGGCACCGGCTCGCGCCGCATGCTGGTGACCAGCCTGCTGCTCACCTTCGGGTTGCCCACCATCGTCTTCTTCTGGCACACGCCTTCGCCGCTCTCACCTGAGCTGCTGCTGCGCATCTACGAGTGGTCGAACTTCGCCTGGGCCGCGCTGCTGGTGTGGCACCTCTGGGTGCACGACCGGTCGCACGTCGCGCTCTTCTTCGGGGTCGGCCTGTTCTACGGAGCGGTGCTCGAGAACGGCGGCATCGTGCTGGGCTTCTTCCACGAGACCAATCTGACCGACACGATGGTCAGGCCCTTCGTCGCCCCGGTCGCCACCATGATCGGCTGGAGCGTGGTGCTGGCGATGGCCACCTTCGTCACCTGGCAGTTGCGCAAGCGCCTCTCGTGGTTGCGAAAGTCGGCGGCCCTCTCAGCGCTCGCGGTCGGCTCGTTCGCGACCTTGCTCGATCTGCAGATCGATCCCATCGCGACCGCGGTGGGCTGCTGGGTGTGGCACCACTCTTTGCCGGGCTGGTTTCACGGCGTGCCGATGGTGAACTTCATCGCGTGGATGTGCGCGCTGGTGCCGTTTGGCTACGTGCTGTTTCGCGTGCAGGAGCGGCGGGGCCTGGCCGACGGCGCCGCCTGGGACCGGGAGTCGTTGTTCGAGTTGCTCAAGTGGTCTCCAGCCGGGCTGGTGATCGCCGCGCTCGCGTTCATCGGCATCACCCTGGCGCTGGAAGGCGTGAGCGGCCCCAGCTGGACGCTGCTCAACGTGTTCACCGACCGGGTGCTCACCGCCGTCGCCCTCTGAGCGGGTGAAGGTGTTGTATTCATTGAGATGAAACTTCCGTTCGGCGGGGCTCATCACCTGCTTGCGGCGGGCGGCGCGTCTCCGCATTATCGCCGCCCGTTCACCCCAAACCTGGAGTTCACATGAAGCGCATTCTTCTCTCGCTCGCCGTCGCCACCTCGCTCATCGGTTCCACTGCAGCCCTGGCTTGTGAAGGTGATGGCAAGCACCAGGCGAGCCTCGAGCCCGCCAAGGCCACCGTGGCCGACGTCGCCAGCTGGACCAAGGCGAAGGCCGTCACGCCCATCGACGCCAACGGCAAAGAGACCCGCTCCTCGCAGGGCATCATCCCCGGCGCCGTGCTGCTGACCTCCAGCTCGAGCTACGCGGTCTCCGAGCTGCCGGCCGACAAGAACACCAAGCTGGTCTTCTACTGCGCCAACCAGATGTGCAGCTCGGGGCAGCAGGCCGCCAAGCGCGCCATGGAGAACGGCTACACCAACGTGGCTGTGCTCCCCGAAGGCATCGCGGGCTGGAAGCAGGCCGGTCAGCCGACCGCCAAGCCGCGCAGCTAACTCAACAAACTCCCTCTCCCCGCCGGGGAGAGGGTTGGGGTGAGGGGACGTCACTGTTCATCAATCCCGAACAGTGACGTTTAAAGAATACGGATTCTCTTGATGGTGTCTGAGAGCCCACAGTGGGCTCCATGAACCGAGCCCTCTTCCTGACGTTGTTCTTCGTAGCCTGTGGTCCCGAGCGCATCGAGCCGGAGCTGGCGATGGAGCCCGAACGAACGCCAGCAGTCGCCCCCCCGCTCGCGATGACCACGGTGGATCTGCTGACGGGTTTCCCCTGCGACGTGCGGCAAGTGCTGCAGGCCAACTGCGCCAGCTGCCACGCAGGCGTGCAGTACGTGGTTCACTTCACCACGCCCGAAGACCTCGGGAATCCCGGCCACACGGTGCCGCACCTCGGCCAGGAAATCGCCCTCCGCATGCGGCCGGGCGCCACCAGGCCGATGCCCCCGTACGGCATGCCGCAGCAGCCGACCCTCGCCGAGCGTCAGTTGATCGACGGCTGGGTTCAGTCGGGCATGCCGGCCGGTGCGTGCGGGCCCCTCACGAAAGATTGAGCGACGGACGATGCGCATCCCCGCCGCCGTTTCGCGCACATCGATCACGAACGCCTCCTGCGGCTGCCACTCGCGCACCCGTGATCGAAATAACGAACGGACCCCGCTCATCCCGAGCGGGGTCGAGGGATTGCCTCTCCTTCGCAGTGCAAGTGCCCCCTCGACTGGGCTCGGGGAGACCGGTGATGGAACCAACCCTCTCGGGAGACCAGTCAGCGGCGCGCGCACATCGCGGCGGCTTCGAGCAGCGCAGAGGCCATCGGCGTGGGATCGGCGCGGTCCTTCCCCGCGATGTCGTAGGCGACGCCGTGATCAGGCGAAGTGCGCGGCACGGGCAGCCCGAGCGTCACGTTCACCGTGCGCTCGAAGTCGAGCGTCTTGGTGGCCACCAGGCCCTGGTCGTGGAACATCGCCAGCGCGACGTCGTAGGGGAACTTGCGTGCGCCCGCGAAGAGGCCGTCGGCCGCGAACGGTCCACTCACGTCGAGGCCGCGCGCCTTCGCCTTGCGAATCGCCGGTGAAATGATCCGGTCTTCTTCGCTGCCCAACACGCCGCCGTCACCTGCGTGCGGATTGAGTCCACACACCGCGATGCGCGGGCGCCGGCCCAGTGCGAGGCGCAAGCCGCGATCGAGCAGCTCGAGCTGAGCCACCAGCTTCGGGGTCGAGAGCGCGTCGGCGACCTGGCGAAGGGGCAGGTGATTGGTGGCGAGCGCGACCGAGAGCAGCGGGCCCTTCATCAGCATCATCACCTCGACGCCGAAGGCTTCAGCGAGCAGCTCGGTGTGGCCTGAGAAGGGCACGCCCGCCCTGGTGATGGCTTCTTTGGAGACCGGCGCGGTGCAGATGCCGTCGAGCTCTCCGAGCTTCGCCGCGGTGATGGCCGATTGGATGTACGCGAGCTGAGCGAGGCCCCCGGCGCGGGTTGGTTTTCCCGGGCGGCGATCAGCCGCGGCGAGCTGGCTCACCACGCGCAGCTCGTGAGCGCCTGCTTTCACCGACGCGTCTCCGAAGAGCACGGGGATGAGGGCGCGTTTCACTTTGGGCAACGCGAGCGCCTTGAGGGTCACCTCGATGCTGATGCCTGAAGGATCTCCGAGGGAAATTCCGATGCGGGGGCGCGACATGGCGCGACTGTATCTCCCTCTCCCTGCTCCGGAGACTGGTGAAATAGGTGCCTCGACTCCGCTCGGCACAAACGGAACCGGCCGAAATCCGTTCAGCCCGAGCGAAGTCGAGGGCGTACTTCAACAGTCCCTTCCTCAGGGCGAGTGATTCATTCGGCGGACGGCTCGCCGTGCTTGAGCACCTCTTCCGGGCAGAAGCGGCGCAGCTCCGAGACCACCGCGGTGCGGCGGCCGGGGTACTCGGTGCCAAACCACTGCAGCAGTCCAGTCACCTCGGCGTTGCGATCGAGGTGGCAGAGGCCCGCCATGCGCACCACCCAGGCTTCGTTGCTCCAACGGCCCGAGGGGCAGTGACGCTGATACGCGCCGAGTAGCCAGAGTGACTCTTCCGCGCGATCTGCGTTCAGCAGGCGGCGGGCGCTGAGCGCGGCTTTCATCTCGGTCTTCACGTCGCAGGTCGGGAAGTTCGCTTCGACCTCGAGGCCGTAAGCGGCCTCGGAGACTTCGGGTTCCGAAGGAGGAGACGGCGGCGGCAAGATTTCCTGCTCGGGCGCGGGCGCGGCAGTGACCCCTCGACTGCGCTCGGGGGGAACGGTGGGGGCCTCGGCAGTGACCCCTCGACTCCGCTCGGGGGGAACGGTGGGGGCTGTCTTGACGGCCATCACCGTGCCGACCGTCAGCGCTGCCCCGACACCCACCGCCATCACGAACGCGACTGCTTTCGCGCTCAGGCTCAGTGCGCTCATCCCGCTCGCTGCGTGTGCAGAGGCCGCGGTCGTCGCGACAGCCACGGAAGCCGCCGGCATGGCCACCCCCAGCACCCGCTCGAGATTGCGACGCAGCCGCGCCTCGTCAGCCGGGGTCGGGTCGACGGCCTGCAGCGCGCTCAACGCGGCGCTCGCCTGTTTCGAGAGCGGTTTCATCGCAACTCCTCTGCCTCTGCCTTGACGAGGTCTTCGAACTGCTGCCGGGCCGAACGCAGCCGCGTGTACAGCGTGTTCAGGTTGGTTCCAGTGGCGCTCGCGACCTCGGGCACCGAATAGCCCTCGAGCTCGACCAGCAGCAACACCTCGCGCCGCTCCGGCTCCAACTTCGCCAGCAACTGCTCGACCCGACGCCCGACTTCCTTCGACGCAGCCATCGATTCCGGCCCCGGCCCGCTCATCTGCAACTGGGGCGAGACCTCTTCGGTCGGCCGCTGTTTGCGCCGCGTGTCGCTGGCCACCCGAATGGCGATACCCAGCAGCCAGGTGCGCGCGGTCGAGCGGCCTTCGAAGTCATGCCACTTACGCCAGGCGGTGACGAAGACCTCCTGGGTCGCGTCATCCACCGAGCCCGGGTGCACGCCCAGGCGCTGCAACGTGCGCCACACGGCCTTGAAGTGCTCGGCGTAGAGCACTCCGAACTCCGCTGTCTCAGGCGGATTCTGCGCGTGGACCACCCGAGCTGTCGCGTTCACACACTCACCCTTGGGTGCATCAGTGGCGTGGACCCACGCAATCCGTGGGGGAATTCTTCTAAATCTTCACGTCGACGACGGCCGCGGCCCGAAGCTCTTGAACGTACTGGTCAGTGTACTTCTCGAGCTGGCCTCGAAGCATCTTGTCGCGCAACTGTTCTTTGACTTCTTCGAAGGGGGGCGCCGAGAGCACCTTGTGCTCTTCGACCTTGAGCACGTGCCAGCCGAACTTGGTGCGAATGGGGTCTGAGATGCCGCCCACGGGCAGGGTGAAGGCGGCCTTCTCGAACTCCGGCACCATCACGCCGCGTTTGAAGTAGCCCAGGTCACCCCCATCGGCCGCAGAAGGGCCTTCGCTCTTCTTCTTGGCGAGCTCCGCGAAGTCGGTGCCGGGCTTGCGCGCTTCTTCCATCAACATCGTCGCCTTCAGCCGGGCCACTTCGATCTGCTCTGGCGTGGCCTTCGGCGCGACCTGCACGAGCAGGTGGCGGGCGTGCACTTCGAACTCGTTCGACTCGTCGTGAGCCCAGCGCGCGTACTCGGCCTTCAGATCTTCATCTGAAATCTTCACCTTGCTGCGCACCTTCAGGTTCACCAGCTTGAGGCGCGCGAGGTGTTTTCGCATGAAGGTCTTGTAGCTGTTGAGGGTGTAGCCCTCTTGCGCGAGCAGGCCTTCGAACTGCTCCGAGGTGATGTTGTTCTGCTTCTTCACGTCGTCCATGCCCATCTCGATCTCTGAGTCCGCGACCTCGATGTTCAGCTCGCGCACCTGGCTCTCCATCAACTTCTCGCCGATGAGCAGGTCGACGCCGCGTTTGACCATCACCGTGCGGGCCTCAGCGCGTTTGGTGGCGTCGGGCTCGTTGCGCAGCCGCTGGGCGTCGGGGGCGATGCGCGTCTCCACCTCGGAGAGCGTGATGATGTCGTTGTTCACCACCGCCGCGACACGGTCGATGAGCTCAGCCCGCGAGACGAGTGGGGCCAGGGCGAGGAGGGTGAAAAGGAGGCGATTCACGGGTCGAGCCATACCATGGAAATGCCGTACGTCCGGCCGGCGCGCCATTGCCAGACCGCGGGGCAGGGTCAACGAATTCGCATGATTGGCGGGGGCGTTAACGGGGAGCAGAGTCGTGGTCTCCTGTGCCCTGCCCATGGCGCCCTCTGCCGCATTGCTCGACGAGCCACGCGGCCCCACCGCCAGCAAGGAACGGTCGCGCGCCGTGTGGGTGAGCTGGGTGGGGGCAGCGCGCAAGGGCGATCACGACGCGTTCAACGCGCTGCATGGGCACTTCGGCAAGCTGGTGCACGCGATCATGATTTCACGCGTGCCGGCCTCCGACGCGTCGGACCTGGTGCAAGACGTCTTCCTGCTCGTCTTCCAGAAGCTGGGTTCGCTGGAAGATGATCAAGCCTTCCCCGGTTGGCTCACGCAGCTCGCGCGGAACCGGGCGTCACGTCATCTTCGCGATGCTCACCCCACTGAGTCGCTCGATGACGCGCCCCACCAGGCCGCGCCGGATCGCAGCGGTGCGCCCGATGCGAAGAAGGTGCTGCTCGCGTTGCAGAAGATGCCCGAGGCCTACGCAGAGACGTTGGCCATGCGGCTCGTCGAGGGGATGACCGGGCCGGAGATCGCCGAGCGCACCGGCCTCACGCCCGGAAGCGTGCGGGTCAATCTGCACCGCGGCATGGCGCTGCTGCGCGAGAAGCTGGGCCTTGCCCCGTCGGAGGTCAGCTCGGATGAGTGACTATCTGTGGGACAAGTCGGGCCGCGATGCGGGCGTCGAGGCGTTCGAGCGTTCGTTGTCGGGCCTCGCGTATGACGAGCCCGCACCTGCGCTGCCCGCGGGCGATTACCTCTTTGAGAAATCAGGGCGCGATGCCGAGGTCGAGTCACTCGAGCGCTCGTTGTCTGGGCTTTCGTACGACGCCGATCCACCGGTGCTGCCGCTGCGCCGGGTGCCCACGCCTTCACCGCCGCTGCGTGCGATGCGCCCACCTGCGTATCGCGGCGCTCCGTGGACTCACGCGAAGGGCATGCCGCTCGCGCTCGCTGCCGGGATGATGCTGATGGGCCTTGCCGTCGCGTGGAGCGCGCTGATGAAGGAGCAGACCGACGTGCGCCGCGGCTGGAACCTGGTGCCGGTGTTGGTGGCCACGGTCGATCTTTCAGAAGGAACAGTGGTGTCGATGGAGCACCTCTCGCAGCGCAGCGTGCCCGAGCAGTTCGTCACTTCGTCGGTGGTCAAGCCTGACTCTGCGAACTACGTGGTGGGGCAAAAGGTGCAGGTGGCGGTGGCCGCGGGTGATCCGCTGCTGTGGAATCAGTTCGAGAGCGCGCGTGCGGTCGAGCGGCTCGCGTCGCGCATCTTCAAGCGGGCGCGCGCCCTGGCGGTCGAGGTGAAGGGCACCACCGGCGTCGGCGGTTGGCTGCGGCCCAACGATCACGTCGACATCATCGGCAGCTTCAAGGATCCCGTCACCAACGAGCAGGTGGCGGTCACCATGCTGCAAAACGTGATGGTGCTCGCGACGGGGAAGATCACGGGGACCACCAACGTGAACCTGCTGCCTGTGGCCGAACGCGCGTACGGGAATGTGTCGTTGATGTTGCTGCCGGAAGAGGCCGAGCTGCTGGTGCTCGCGCAAGAGCTCGGCGGCCTCACCTTCACGCTGCGCAATGAAGATGATCTCGACGTGCTCGAGGAACGCGGCCGCGCGACGATCAGCACGTTGATGTCGGGTGAACGCACCAGGGTGCTGCAGCAGAAGCGCTTCAACACCATCCAGGTGATCCGCGGTGCGGCCTCTCCGAAGAAAAACGAATAGCCGTTAACGGTTCTCGAAGGCCCGGCTCCTTTCTCCATGCTCAAGGGAAAGACGCCGCTGATCATCGGAATCGTGTTGGGCCTCGCTGCCTTCGTCATCGGCTGGTCGGGCCTGCAGCGCGAGCGGGTCAACATTCGCAAGGGCTACAACCTCGTGCCCGTGGTGGTCGCGACCGTCGACGTGTCGGAAGGCACCGTGGTCACCATCGACATGGTGAGCCAGCGCTCGATTCCCGAGCAGTTCATCACGTCATCGGTGGTCAAGCCTGACTCGGCCTCGTACGTGATCGGCCAGAAGGTGATGGTGTCGCTGCAGGCGGGCGATCCGTTGCTGTGGAGTCAGTTCGAGACTTCACGCGCGGCTGAGCGGCTGACCCCCAAGGTGGTCAAGAAGATGCGGGCCGTGACGATCGATGCGCGTGCGTCTTCAGCCGTCGGTGGGTGGGTGCGGCCCAATGATCACATCGATGTGATCGGCACGTTCAAGGATCCCGACACCAATCAGCAGGTCGCGCTCACGTTGCTCCAGAACGTGGTCGTGCTCGCGACGGGGAAGATCACCGGGAACACCAACATCAACCTGATGCCTGAAGGTGAGCGCACGTACGGCAACGTGACGTTGATGGTGGTGCCGGAGGAGGGCGAGATCCTCACGCTCGCTCAGGAGCTGGGCGCGTTGACGCTCGCGCTTCGTAATGAGGATGACCTCGATACGATCAACAACCGGGTGCCCACGTCGGTGCGCACGTTGTTCGATGGCGAGCGGCGATCGATTCACGCGATCGACCGCTTGAGGATGATCGAGGTGTACCGGGCGGGGAAGAAGGAGTGATCGCCGCGGTGTTGTTGGGTGTGTCGGTGATGTTGATGACCCTGGGCGTCTGGCCCTCGGCTCCACAGCAGCCTCAGTCCTTCGACGACTTCGATGTTCCGAAGACGCTGCACTGATTCGGAGATTTTCTCAGGGCTCGACGGATTGGCCCGGGGCGGCGCGGCCGGAGACCAGCGAGAGCGACTCGTCGTTGATCACGATCGCTGCTTTGGCTCGCAACGCGGCGACGTACGCTCGCTGAGCGTCGCTGCGCAGGGTGGAGAGCATGCGCTCTTCGATGAGCGACCGCACCTCACCCAGCTCACGCTTGCGGCCCGGCTTCTTCTCCAACACCCGGAAGAGATGAAAGCCGTACTCGGTCGACACCACTTCACTCGTGCCGCCCACGTTCAGCTTGAAGACCACTTCATCGAACGTCGGCGGCATGGTGCCGCGCGCGAAGAAGCCCAGGTCTCCACCCACGCGTGCATCGGGTGACAACGAATAGCGGCGCGCGAGATCGGGGAACTTCTTGCCCTGCCAGAGCTGCTGCTGCACGCGCTTGGCTTCATCGAGGCCTTTGACCACGATCTGCTGCGCGTGCACCTGCTCGGGCTCGGTGAAGTCGGCCTGGTGTTCTTCGTAGTAGAGCCGAATCTGATCTTCCGTCACCGCC
Source organism: Archangium sp. (assembly GCA_043773025.1). Lineage (GTDB taxonomy): Bacteria > Myxococcota > Myxococcia > Myxococcales > Myxococcaceae > Archangium_A. Next base: position 28,803 of record JAYVFP010000137.1, on the reverse strand, counting down.
ACCCTCGCGTGCACCTCAGAGGTCAGCAGCTTCTCGATGGTGAGCTGCTCACGCGTGCTGCGCGTCAACGCGGCGCGTGAGGTCTGGCTCTTGGCCAGCGCTTCGTCGAACGTGCCCGCGGGGTACTCGGAAGAGAGCGCCAGCACCCGGCGATCGACTTCTTCCGCGGTCACCGTCACGCCCGAGGCCGCGGCCGCCTGGAGCAACAACGCGCGGTCGATCAACGTCTCGACCAGCGCCTGCTTGTACGGCTCGACCTGCTCGGGCGTGCGCGGGCCGTTGCCTTCCATCGCCTGCGCCTCGCGCGAGAGCAGCCGCTCGAAGTCGACGCGTTTGAGCACCTCGCCGTTCACGGTGGCGACCACCGCCGGATCCTGGCGGGGCTTCTGCTGCTGCGTGCAGGCGGCCGTCAGCAGCAGGCAGGCGATGAAGAAAGTGCGAAGCATCTGGCGAGAGGCCCGCGTAGCACCCGCGAACTACTTCGTCGACGGCGGTGCGGGAATGAAGCCAGGTGCAGGCGAGCTGGGCGCGACCGCGGGCGCCTTCGGATCCACCACCATTGCAGCCAGGGAGGATTCGTTGAGCTCGAGCTTCGCGTCTTTCTTGAGCTTCTCCATCAGCGCGCGGAAACGCTCCTGCTTCGACTCGTTGGCCAGCAGTTGCTGGATGCTCGGTTTGGCCTGCTCCACCGAGAGGTTGAGGGCGAGCTGACGGCCCTGGAGCTTGACGACGTGCAGCGCCTTGGGCGTCTCGATGAGCGTCGGCGCGAGGTCACCCACGCGCACGAGCGCCGCGGCCGCGGTGGCCAGCTCGGGGCCGTACTGCGTGCTCAGCTCCTGGTCGGAAAGAAAGCGCAGGTCGCCATCGAGCTCACGGGTGCGCTCGTCGTTGCTGCGCTCGCGAGCCAGCTTGCCGAAACCCGCTGCGTCGAGTGGCGCGAGCGCTCTGGCCTGCGTGAAGACTTCTTCGGCGGCCGCGCGGTCTTCCTTCTTGAAGGCGATGTGCGAGAGGCGGGTCATCGCCGGCTTCACGTAATCGGTGGTGTGCGCCTGGTAGTACGCGGCCACCTGCGCGTCGGTGACACCGCCGTTGCCTTCATCGAGCTCCTTCTTGAGCAGCAGCTGAACCATCACGCGGCGCGCTGCTTCGACCACTTCGGGATCGTGCTGCAGGTTGCGTCGCACCGCTTCCTGCGCGAGCAGCTCGAAGCGCACGAGGCCCTCGACGTAGTCGCGGCGCTGCTCGACGGTCTGAAAACGGGCCCGGGCGTAGGGGTTCATCTCGGAGAACCGCGCGGCCAGCTCGGCGTCGGTGATGTTCTGCGTGCCGAACTTCGCGACCCAGGTGCCGCCGGTGACGCCGACCGGGGGCGTGCGACGGAAATCCATCTTCGCGACGCCGGCAGATTCGCAGGCAGACAGCAGCGTGAGGAGGCTGAGCGAGAGACGTTTCATGACCCCGCAGCTACCGTTCCTCCTGAGCGGAGTCGAGGGGGCACTTGCAGTGCGAAGGAGAGGCAATCCCTCGACTGCTCTCGGGATGAGCGGTGTCCGTTCGTTATTTCGATCAACCCTGCGAGCGAAATCGAGGGATTCCCTTTGCTCGCGCGGCAGGTGGCCTCTCGACTGCGCTCGATGCGAACGGTGTGGGCTGTTCCTTTAGGACGACTGCACTCGGGGTGAATGGCGAACTTCAGCTCAGCTCGACCATCAGCGCCTCGACCAACGCCTGCGGCAGCTGGTGCCGTGTGCGAAAGCTGCTGAGCGCGCCACCCAGCCGGCTGTCCGAAGGCCGTGGTTCACCTGCGTGCGCCGCGAAGGCAAAGGCCACCACCACCGCCTTCACCATCGGCCGCTCGGGCATCTGGGCAGGAAAACCGTGCAGCGCTTCGACGAACTCGTCGGCTTCGCTGACGCCGAGCCGCTGCTGCGCTTCAGCCGGCTTCGGCACTTCATGCGGCAACCTGCCCGCTGCGAGCGCACTCGTCACCATCGCGCGCGCGACGAGCGCCGCCTGCGTGGCCTCTTCGGAAGAAGCGCCCAGCCGTCGAGACAGACCCGCCGACAAGGCGACCAGTTGCTGCGCCTGTGTGCCTCGCAGCCCATGCAGGCCGAGCAGCACGTCGATGATGCGCGGCGGCAGGTTCGAAGCACCCACCGCCATGAGCGCCGGTTGCGACGAGGTCGGGGTTTCGTACAGCCGCGCGCGCGCCACCCAGAGCGCCCGGGTGCCGGCGCGAAACGCGATGAGGCTGCGCGGGCCGATCGCCGCCTTGAGCTCTTCGAGCGCCTGCGGATCCATCGGGTCGGCCATCGCCACCATCAACTGGTTGCCCCCCTTGAGCCCGAGCGGCACGCTCTGCGTCACCTGCGACAAGGCGATCGGCACCAGCGCCAACGCTTCCTTCGAAGGCATCGCCTCGGCCAGCTTCTTCATGCTGATGGCCGGCGTGCGGGTGAGCTCGGCCGCGGCGGCCACCAGCGCGTCTTCGTCGACCCCGCTGCCGTTGATGAGCAACGTGGTCAACTCGCCCCCCACCCTGGCGACCGCCTCCAGCGCCGCGGTCAGTTGGGTACGGGAAAGCTTCCCCTGCTCGACGAGCAGGTTGGCGGCACGCACCTCGAGCGACGCATGGGTCGCTTCGGGCGCGGGTGTTTCAGCGCGTGCCACCGCGAGCATCTCGCGCGTCATCTTCTTGGTGGTGATGCGCGCGACGACGGCGAGGCCGGTCACCGCGGGCACACCCCCGGGCGGCGTGAGGGGAACGAGGTTGATCTCCTGCATGCCGTCGGGCTCGAACGCAGACCGCCGGCCGTGGCTTGCGCGCGCGAACAGGGTGGCGATCTCCTGATCAGTCGTCGACCACTGATTCTGGTGAACCGCTTGGTCGAGGACGACGATCACCTCTTCCATCGATGGCCGCGCGCGAGGCTCCACCGCGAGCATGGTGACGAGCAGGGTCTGCCAGGGCTCGGGTACCTGCTTGACCTTCTCGCGCGTCAGCCCATTCCACGTGCTGGCCGCGTGACACAGGTGAGGCGACGAAGGGCTGTTCCACAACGGGCGGCCCACCGAGAGCTCGTACAACACCAGGCCCAGCCGGAAGACGTCGGTCTCGATGCTCGCGGGGCCGCTCACCTGCTCGGGCGCCAGCGCATTGAGCTCACTGCGGCAGGGGCCCAGCTCGACCGGCACACTCGAGGCTGACGCGAGGCCCCCGTCGTGGAGCTGCACGTCGCCCCGTTCGCTCAAGAAGATCGTCGCGGGGCAGACATCGCCGTGCGCGAGCCCCTGCTTGTGGAGCGCATCGAGCGTTCTGGCCACCCGCCCCACCACGGCCAGGCCTTCGTTGGGTGCGATGAAACCTTCGGCGCGCGCCAGGGTCGACATCACCCAGCGCAGTGGTTCGCCTTCGGCCGCTTCGACCACCAGCCACAGCCCGTCGGCGCCGTTGCCGATCTCGAGGATGTTGGCCAGCCCAGGCCCGTGCAGGAGGCGAAGGTTCTCCAACAATCGCTCGAGCAAAGGCGGCGGGTGAACGAAGTGTTTGAGCAGCACCGGCTGGTCGCTGCGGGCGTGGCGACCTGCATAAGTCTCGAGGTAACCCCCGGTGGGGATCACCTGGCGCGCGATGCGGTAGGCACCCAAGAGCGATCCTCAGCAGTTACGACCGAGCCGTAAAAACTTGCCACCAGAGTGTAGAGCGCCGCGCGGAATCAGGCCATGCTTTGCTTTTCGGTGGCCGGCCGGTTCCCCCCAACTGAGGACAGAGATGACGAACGTGCGATCGGCAGTACTCGTGGTGATGGCCCTGACGGCGTGTGGTCCCGCTGAGATTCGCATCGATGAGACGAAGGGTGTCCCGTCGGTGAAAGGCGATACCGAGATCACCATCGCGGCCAACTTCACCTGCGGCCAGGCGATCCCCGCGGGGGATAAAATGGTCGCCACGCGCGTGGTGGCCGGCGGCTGCGAGTTCACCTTCGATGACACGCTCCAGGTGCTCAGCGCGTCGGATTACGAGGCCATCGGCGATCTCAAGGTCGGCTCGAACCTGGTGCAGCGCGTGGAACTGACCATCAAGAAGCTCGCGTTCATCGACGCGGCCACGGGCACGGCGCTCGACATCAACACCCGGGTGACCTCGGTGGTGCTGACGGTCAACGGCCAGAAGGTGGCCGACAAAGCCGCCATCACCTCGTTGCCCGTGGTGGTGAGCCTCGAAGGCGCTGCGCTCACGGCGCTCAAGGCGAAGGTCGATGCCCGTCAGCCGGCGTCGGTCGCCGTGAAGGCGGTCGCGGTGCTCCCCGACATGCCCAAGCCGCCCGAGCGCCTGAAGATTGACTACGAAGTGCAGCCTGCGCTCATCATCGGGCCCGGCAAGATATTCTGACGTGCTGCGTCGGTTTGACAACCTCTGACCCCCTCCTTCCGAGAACCTTCTTGTGACTCTCTCCATCGGATCCAGCGGCTCTTCAGTCCGTAACCTTCAGCAAAAACTGCAGTCTGCCGGGTTCAGCCCGGGCGGGGTCGATGGCGACTTCGGCTCGCGCACCGACGGCGCGGTTCGCGCTTTTCAGCAGGCCAAGGGCATCGAGGTCGACGGCAAGGTCGGCCCGCAGACGCTGCGCGCCCTGCAGGATGGTTTCGAACCCGCACGCCCCTCTCGGCCCGGCACCACGCCGAGCCCTGCGCCCACCGAGGGCGTGACCGCGCCTCGTGACTCCTCAGGCGCGAACCGCACGGCGTCATTCGATCGCGTGCGTGGGCCTGGCACCCGTTCGCAGATGGTCACCGGGAAGATTACGGTCAATGGCCGCTCCTACGACTTCCGCAGCGGCGGGTTTGGCAGGGGCAGCCTGCCTCCGGGGGCGTACAACGTCACGCCGCACCTCTGGAGCCGCAGCAACCGCAGCATGACGGTGGGCGGTGTCGGCTACAGCTTCGCGATGAGCAACAAGTTCGACTCGCGGGTCGGCGCGACGCGCAGCCTGCTGCGCATTCACCCCGATGGTGGCACGCCCGGCACCGAGGGCTGTGTGGGCGTCATCGGGAACGCGGCGGTGCAGCGACAGTTCCGCGAGGACATGCGCGCTGAGCTCTCTCGCAACGGCGGCCGCTTCACCCTGAACGTCGGCTGAGGTCGAAGCCCGTCTCGAGTCCACAGCCTCCCTCTCCCCGAGGGGGGCGGGTCGTCGGTCTCTCAATGCACGGTCTGAATCATCTTGAGGATGGTCTCAGCATCTTGAGTCAGACCCAGGTGATTGAGGCACCGCACCTGCTGCAGCTGCACCCCGCGCCGCATCTCTGTTTCATCAGCCGCACCCGTAATCGGCTCGCTCAGCCACCGATCCGCCAACCGCAGCGCGTGATGACAATCACCTGCATCGGCCGTGAGCTTGACGTTGCGAGCCGCAGCCGAGCGCCCCGTGGGTGAGGTGATCACCGTGCCCACTTCACGAAGCTTGCGCTCGATGTTCTTGAGCGAGAACCCGCGCTCGGCAGTGCCCACTCGCCTATGGCGCACGGGCGAAGGCGCGTTCTTCACGGGCGGCCCTGCCCACTGCTCGTCGGCGGCGATCGGCGTGCGATCAGGCGGCGGGGCAGGCTGCTGAACCTCTTCCTCCTGCACTTCTTCAGGCGGCGGCGGGCTGTCTTCCGGCTCTTCTTCATCACCCAGGCGCGCGATGGAGTTCGGCTGACCTTCTGGAGCAGCCGGAACGTCGAGCGCCGCCCGAGGCGCGGCAGGCGTCGGCTCCCAGGTCAGCTCGGTGAGCTGGCCGTTGCTCCAGCTGACGGCGTGATTGGCCGAGACTTCGCGGCTGCCAGAAGGCGTGTTGACCTGCACCTTGCCTTCTTCGACGGCCACCAGCGTGCGGTTGGCTTCACGCGAGACGAGGAAGCGGGTGCCGAGATCGATGACCTGCAGGTCGCCGGCGCGCACGGTGAGCACCCGCTCTTCCCGGTGCGGCACCACCATCGCCAGGCTGCCGCGGTTGAGCTCGAGGGTGAGCTGCGTCTCTTCGAGCGTCACGAGCTTCACTTCAGAGGTGGAGGTCAGCCCCGCGCGTGAACCATCGGGCAGCTTCATCCACACGCTGCCGCCCTTCTGCGTGGTGACGGTCGCACCTTCAGCGAGCACCTGGGCCTTGTTGGCGGTCGACTTCTTCGCGCTCGCCACGGTGGCCCAGAGCTTCTTCGCAGGCGGAGGCAAGAGCGGCGCAGCCGCAAGCGAGGGCGCAGGGAGCGCGATCGGCGGAGGCTGCGGCGTCGCGGGAGCGAGCAGCCACGCACTGACGGTGACCAGCACCACGCCCAGCGCGGCCGCGAGCACGAACCGCGGGGTGAAGAGCGCCGACCACCACGAGGTGAAGCTTTTGGCGGCCTGCGCATCAGCGGCTTCTGCGATCGAGGCGCCCACGCGGCGCGCCATCTGCTCTGGCATGGGAGGCGGCTCGGGCAAGACACTCAGCACCTGCTGCGCGAGCTGCACGTCTTCGAAGGCCACCCGGCAATCAGCACAGGAGGCGAGGTGTGCCTGCGCGGTCTGCGCAAAAGCCCCGTCGAGCTCGGTGCGGGCCAGCGCCCAGAGTGTGTCGTGTTCGAGGTGGCTCATGCATCGCCCCGCTTCAGCTTCACGACGACCTCGGTGAAATCCTGGCGGGCGCGGTTGAGACGCGAGCGCACGGTGTTCACGGGGCAGTCGACCAGCTCGGAGATCTCCTCGGGCTTCATGCCCAGGAGCTCGTGGTACACGAACACCGCCGCTTTTTCCTCGCTCAGTTCCGACAGGGCACGCTGCACCAGCACTGCTGCCTGCTTGACCTGGGCCGCGCGCTCAGGATCGTGGCGTTCATCGGTGGCGTGCTCGGGCACTTCGTCGGTCGCCTCTTCTTTGCGCCGGCGTTTGCCTCGCAGGTGCATCAGCCCCACGTTGACGCACACTCGATGGAGAAACGTCGAGACCCGCGAATCACCCCGGTACGTCTTCAGGGCCCGCATCAGCTGGATGTAGGACTCCTGAACGAGGTCTTCGAGGTCGGGGCTCTGGCCCACCACCTTGTACAGAACCCGCCACGCCTGGTCCCTCGTGCGCTCATAAAGCTGTGTAAAAGCTACACTTTCACCGCCCCGAGCGGCCAGGGCGAGCGTACGAAGAGGGTCGGCCACCGCGGCGAGGTCGTTCGACATGTACCCGTGGGAGAAGGCGAGAGCCGTCATGGCACTCGTTGGTTGCCGGGGGCAAGACCGGTGATCCCACCTTTTTACAGGGCTCCCTCGAGCGCGGAGGGTGGGGGGAAATCATGGAACAGTGCGGCTCCATGCGAATCGTCGGGTTGTTCGTCTCGTTGTGGGGTGCCTCGGTCGTGCGCGCTGAAACGCAGGCCTTCGACGCAGCCACCGCCGGTCGCTTCACCAGGCTCGCGCTGGCCTGCGTGCATCGCGAATATCCCAACAAGCTTTCGCACGTGCTCAACGACGCGAAAGACGTGAAGGCGCCCCGTCAGCTCACGCCGGCCTTCTACGGTTGTTACGACTGGCACTCTTCGGTGCATGGGCATTGGCTGCTCGCGCGGTTGGCCCGCACGTTTCCCGAGGCGCCGTTTGCGGCTGAAGCGAAGAAGGCGCTCGCGCAGAGCCTCACCCCGAAGAACCTGGCGGCCGAGCTCGAGTACTTCCAGGCGCCGGGCCGGGTGAGCTTCGAGCGGCCGTATGGGCTTGCGTGGTTGCTCCAACTGGCCGCGGAACTGCGGCAGTGGAAGACGCCGGAAGCCGAGGCGTGGGTCAAGGCGCTGGAGCCGCTCGAGCGCGCGGCGGCCGCGCGGTTGTCGAATTGGTTACCGAAGTTGTCGAGGCCGATTCGCGTGGGTGAACACGACCAGACGGCGTTCGCGTTCGGCCTGGTCTTCGATTGGGCGCGCGTCGCAGGTGATGACGCGATGGTGAAGCTGCTCGAGGAGCGCGTGAAGGTGTTCTACGGCAAGGATCGCGATTGCCCCCTCGCGTATGAACCGGGCGGGCAGGACTTCTTGTCGCCCTGCCTCGCGGAGGCCGACTTGATGCGGCGGCTGATGACGCCGGAAGAATACGGGCCGTGGCTGCGCGCGTTCCTGCCCTCGATTCCGCAGAGCGCGGCCCAGCCGTGGTTGGTGCCTGAGGTGGTGACGGATCGTTCGGACCCGAAGCTCGCGCATCTCGATGGTTTGAACCTGTCGCGCGCGTGGATGCTCGAGGGAATCGCCTCGGCGCTCCCGGCTGCGGATCCGCGGGTGGCGGTGTTGAAGGCGGCGGCGCTCTCGCATCGCCTCGCCGGCCTCGAGTCAGTCAAAGGTGAGCACTACGAAGGTGGCCACTGGCTGGGAAGTTTTGCCGTCTACCTCGTCACCCACTGACTCCCTCGCCTTGCGTCGGAGACTGACGAAAGAGGTGCCTCGACTCTGCTCGGCAAGTGCCCCCTCGACTGGGCTCGGGGAGACCGGTGATGGAACCCGATTCCTATTTCCAAAGACCCTCTCGGCACGAACGGAACCGGCCGAAATCCGTACTTCAACAGTCTCGAGCGCGAGCAGAGGCCGCAGTATGAAATGGTCGCGCTCGTGCGGATCTGGGTTTCACTGGTGTTGATGTTCTCGTGCGCGCGGCCGCCGCAGCCCGTGCGCGATGCATCGCACCCTGATCTTCGCCTCGAGCGCGTCGCGATTCGGTCGTGGTCGGGTGACGTGCTGCGCGTGGTGACCACCGCCAACCGGCTCGACGTGTTTCGTGAAGTGGGAACGCCGGGCGACGTGGTGGTCTACGACGCAGGCGTGCTGCTCATCGCCGATGGCACCCGGCTGTCCGCGCCGCTGGTGACGGGCAATTTCTTCGCAGGTCAGTTCGAGGCCACAGGCGGGGTGCAGCTGGCCGGGCCGAACGAGCTGCGCGCGGCCACGCCGACCGTCGCTTTCGATTCCAAGCTGGGCACCGCAGGTCAGGCGTCTTCCGACGCCGGCGTCGTGCTCACGCGCCCAGGTCTTCGACTTCAGGCCACCGGCTTCACCTTCGACCTCGCAGATGAACGCGCCACCTTCGAGCAGGCGAAGACCGACTTCACTCCCTGACCCGCAGGTACTTGCGCAGCGTGGCGTAGAACGCCTGGACCTCGATCGGCTTGGACAAGTATCCGTTCATCCCCGCCGCCACGCAGCGCTCGCGTTCTTCTTCTAGCGCGTGCGCGGTGAGCGCGACGATCGGCAGCTTCTCGAACGCGGCCATCCGTCGCAGCGCGCGCGTGGTCGCGAGGCCATCGAGCTGCGGCATCTGCACGTCCATCAACACCACGTCGAAGTCGGTGGGCCCACGCTCGAGCCGCTCGATGGCCAGCACGCCGTTCTCGGCCACCTCTGAAGTCGCGCCTGCCTTGCGCAGCAAGCTCGTGGCGAGCAGTTGGTTGACCTCGTTGTCCTCCACCACCAGCACGCGCAGGGTGGTGAGATCGACCCTCGGCGAAGGCGCCGTCATCGGAACCGCCGGGTCGACCTGCACCGCGGGCACCGTGCAGGTGAACGTGCTGCCCTGGCCCGGCGTGCTCTGCAGCGTCAGCTCTCCGCCCATCAACCGCGCGATCTGCCGGCTCAGCGCCAGCCCCAGCCCCGCGCCGCCGTGACGTCTCGAGGCGCTCTCGTCGACCTGGCTGAACGGCTCGAAGAGGCGGTCCTGCTGCGAAGGTGAAAGCCCCACGCCCGTGTCGGTCACGCTCAAGGTCAAGACGCCCGCATTCACCTTCGCGAGCACCCGCACGCTGCCCGCGTCGGTGAACTTGACCGCGTTCGACAGCAGGTTGGTGAGCACCTGCCCCAGGCGCCCGCGATCGCCCTTCACGGTCAGCCGGGTATCGGGCTCGAGCGTGATCGTCAGCGCCAGACCCTTGTTCTTCGCCTGGGCCGAAACCAGCGCCACGCTCTGCTCGACGAGCGCGCGGACCTCGACGAGGCCCTCTTCGATGCGAAACCGACCCGCCTCGAGCCGCGAGACGTCGAGCAGATCGTTGGCGAGCAAGAGCAGCGTCTCACCCGCCCCGGCGACGATGCCGAAGAGATCCTTCGCGTCCTCCAGCGAGCGTGAGTCACGGCCGAGCTCAGCGACCCCGAGAATGGCGGCGAGCGGGGTGCGCACCTCGTGAGACATGTTCGCGAGGAACTGGCTCTTCAAGCGGCTCGCTGCGCCTGCTTGCTCCGACGCCTTGCGCAGGGATTGTTCGAGCTTGCGCGTCTCTGAGATGTCCTGCCCGCTGGCGAACAACGCGTCAGAGCCATCGAGCCGCATCTTGGCCAGCGTGATGCGCATCGGCACCAGGTGGCCATCGACGTGGCGGTGATCCCACTCATGGCGGTGCACGCCGTCGCGCAGCGCCAAGGCGATGTACGAATTGGCCAGCGCCTCGGAGGAGGAGCCGTCTGCTTGCATGGGGGGCGAGATCTCTGCCTGCCGCAGGCCCACCATCTCTTCGATGGTCGCAAAACCCAGCGCACGCGCCGCCGCGAGGTTGCAGTCGATGATGCGGCCCTCGCGCAGCAGGAAGTTCGGGTCAGGCGAGCGCTCGAACAGGGTGCGAAAGCGCGCCTCACTTTCCCGCGTGCGGCGATTTGACCGCGCGATCACCGCGGCGCCGATGGCCAGCATGAGCGCGAGCGCGATCAACGAGACCAGGGCCACCGTCACCCAGCGCGGCGTGGGCGTGGGCGCGGCGTAGAGAAAGCCGCCGAGGTCGACCGCGGGCGGGAGCAGCCCGGCCTCCGCGTACACCAGGGCGATGTTCTTCCAGCGAACGGCGCTCATGTAGCCCGGCTCGATCAGCTCGAACTGGAGCAGCGGCCCCATCGCGTCGGCCTCGAAGCGCAGCTGCGCGCGTGACTTGCGATTGGAGCGCTTGAGCACCAGGTCGATCGCCGCTTCGGGGTCGGCCATCGCCTCTCGCCACCCCCGCAAGCTCGCTTCGCGAAACGCCTCGACCACCTCGGGGTGCGTGGCGAGGTATCGCTCGGTGGTGAAGAGCGTGTCTCCGTAGAAATCGATGCCGGCATTGCGGGGTGAGTAGAGCGAGTACGGCACGCCGCGTTCGGCCAGCGTCCACGGCTCGTCGGTCACGTAGATCGACATCGCCTCGACGCGCTTGTCGATCAAATCAGCCGGGTCGAACGAGTGCTCCACCTGCTGCACCGCACCGGGCCCCAGACCTGCGCGGCTCAAGAAGGCGGAGATCTCGGCGGAGTGCGGCTCGACCATCACCTTCTTGTCCTTGAGCGTGGACAGTGGTTTGCCCGCGTTCTCGAGCGTCATCAACGCGATGGGCGAGTGCTGGAAGATCGCCGCGAGCGCCACGACCGGTTTGCCTTCGTGCCTGTAGAGCAGGAGGTCGGTCGTGCCGATGCCGAACTGAGCGCGTTGTCCCACCACTTCATCGATGGGCTTGAGCCCCGGAGTGGCCTCCACGAACCGCACGTCGAGCCCGGCCTCGCGGTAGTGGCCGCGCGCTTCGGCCACGTAGTACCCGGCGAACTGAAACTGATGACGCCACTTGAGCTGCAGCGTGATGGGCGTGAGCTCAGCCGCCTGCGCCCAGGTCGCGAACATCAGGCTGAAGACCACTGCGAGGCGCGTCACGCTCGCCGCAACATAGCCCGGGCCGACATGCCACGCCCGTCAGCTCAGGGAGCGCGCACATCATGGCCGGTAAACACCCCGGGCCGGTGGCATGTGCAGAACTCCTACCAGCTGGCCACCAACCCCCTCTCCCTGGGGGGAGAGGGTCGGGGAGAGGGCAGACGTGTGCCAGAGTCAAAACGCGTGAGGGGCACACTCTAAATGGCCAGTCTGGGGCACGTGGCGATGGGCTTTGCCGTCGCGAGAGCACACGAGCAGCGCTTCAACTGGAAGGCGGCGGTCGCCTTCTCCACCTTCTCGTTGGTGCCCGACCTCGACGTCATCGCGTTTCGTTTCGGCATTCCCTACGCGGCGCAGTTCGGTCATCGCGGTGCAACACACTCCATCGCCTTCGCGCTCATGATGGGCGTGGCTGCCTTTCTGCTCACCCGCTCGAGAAAGAGCGCCGTCGCGCTGTTCCTTGTAGTCCTGAGCCACCCGCTGCTCGACATGCTGACCGACGGTGGGCTGGGCGTGGCGTTGTTCTGGCCCATCAGCGCCGAGCGCCACTTCTTCCCGTGGACGCCGCTGCCTGTGGCTCCGCTGGGAACCGGAATGCTCTCGGGGCGAGGCATGCGCGTGCTGTTGATCGAGGCCGTCGCGTTCCTTCCGCTGTGGATCTACGCGTTGACCAAACGCAAAGTGACGGCATGACGTGCCCCGCCTGCTCCATTGAGCCCGCTCGCATTCTGCTTCGCCGTGATGGCTTCCTGCTGCACGCGGTCAATCAGCCGACTCCGGTCAGAGGCTGGTTGGTGCTCACGAGCGAACGTCATGCGCGCGCCTGGTACGACCTGACGCCCGAAGAGTCAGCGGCGCTGGGTCCTTTCGCGAGAGTGGTGATGCAGGCGCAGCTCTCGGTTTTGAAAGCCGAGCACGTGTACGCGTTCGCGATTGGCGACGTGCTGCAGCACTTTCACCTGCACCTGGTGCCGCGCTTTGCCTCGACGCCTTCGCAGCACCGGGGGCGCGCTGTCTTCGACGCACCTGCATCCGACGGAATCAGCGCGGCGGAAGTCGAGGCCGCAGCGCTCGCGGTGAAAGGCGCCTTGTGAAGCTCGGCGTCTTCGAAGCGGGTTCGATTGGCTGTTACGTGGGCGTCAGCTCACCTCAGTGACCTGAGAGCAGGGCCTTCAACGTTCCGACTTCGGCGCGCCGCGGATCATCAGCGCACGCCTTCTCGAAATCCTGCGCAGTGAACTCGGCCTCAGTGAAGCGGCGCGCACGCACCAACTCGATCAACAACGCCAGCCGCACCTCAGGGTGCAGGACGCCGCCGGGGAAACGGCGCAGCGACTGTTGCCACGCCTCGATCGCGCGCTCCGAATGCCCGTTCTTTGCCTCGAGCACGCCCAACTCGTAGAGCGCCGCCTGCGCATCGAGTGAGCTGGCGGCCGCTTCGGCCTCGAGGCAGCCGCGCCGTTCACCTGCCGGGCTCGTGCTGCAACGCTCCTCGACGAAGGGCGGCGTCTCGAGCAAACCCGCCGGAATCTCGGGTGACGGCGGCCAGATCAACGACTCGCCCGCACGAACGATGCGGGTGACCGAGCCCGAGCGCAGCACCACTTCACCTTCTTCGACGACGAGTGAGGTGCCCGAGCTGATCACCTCGGCGAGGAAGCGGCTCTGATGCGCTTCGATCACCGCGTGAGGCGTCTCGATGCGCACTTCACCGGCTCGCACCATCGACAGCCGGCCTGCGCTCAACACCACCGTGCTCGGAGAAGTCTGCGTCCACTTCGTACGGGCGGTGGCGACCAGCTGCAGGCCGGGCTGCGCAGGAGGAATCGGAGCAGGTCGAGAGGACAGCAGCACCACACACACGCCTGCCGCGACGGCCAGCAGGAAGGCGGGAATCAGGCGTGCATCGAGGGTCGGCCGCATCGCTGCGTGCGCGACGAGCTCATCCCACGAGGCGGGATCGACCGGCCGCGACGGTACGGAAGCGGCGCGCGCGACGAGCTGCTCTGCTTGGGTGGTCGCGGTCTTCGAGAGCGGAGGAAAGTTCGTCATGGTTGGATCTCTCCGCGGGTCAGGCCGCTCGTGCGCGCTTCCACCAACAGCTGCCGCTCGAGCGCAGCCAGCACTTCTTTTCTCGTCTGATGCAGCCGCGTCCACACCGTCTTCTCTGGTACGCCCAGCGCCTGCGCGACCTCGGTGCCGCTGAGCCCTTGCAGCTCGAACAAGACGAAGGTCTGGCGCTTGATGGCAGTCAGGCTCTCGAGCGCCTTCGCGATGCGGCGTTGTGCGTCGCGCTGCTCGAGGCTCCGTGAGCTCGAGTCGATGGAAGGCGTGGCGTCGGCCACTTCGAGTCCGAAAAAGCGGCGGGCCTTGGCCGTGCGTCGGCGTGTCGTCGCGAGCTTCAGGGCGATGCCGTAGAGCCAGGCGCGCGGTGAGTCGACGGCCGAGAGCTGCTCAGGCTTGCGCAGCACGATGAGGAAGAGCTCCTGGAGCAGATCGTCTGCGTCGAGCTCAGGCGCCAGCCGGGCCATCGCCTGACGCAGCTCGGCCGAGTGCGCGAAGTAGACCCCTTTGATCTCGTCGAGGGTCACGGCCCGTTCCACCGCATCGAGCGCAAGGTACACTCCCTCGAAGTGCCGCCGCGCGTGGAGATCTTCAGGAAAAGTGTGCGCTCGTATCCATCTGGAGTTCCTCGGTTATTCGAAGCGAAAGAGCGCTCCGAGGGTGGCTCCGTAGGTCCATGGCTGGAGCAGGAGGATGCTCCCAAGCGGCTCGACGTTCAGGCTGATGGGTGAAAGCCGCAACGCGAGGGAAGGGCGGAGGTGCAGGAAGAGCGGACCCACCAGACGCCACGAGAGTCCGGCACAGAGCGCGGGGCCTCCGTTGAGCGCGACATCATCGGTGGCGACGTCGACGCCGGTGGCCGTCGCCGGAATTCGCCAGCCGCGTGCGCCCAGAGCGAGATCGAGCGTGAGGGAGTCGAGCAGCTCGAAGGCCACGCGGAAAGAGACACAGAGCCATTGCATCGTTGCAGTGACGCGCACGGGCGCCACTCTTCTGGCACGTTCACTCTCGAGGCCGGCTTCGAGCAAGACGCCCCAGCGGCCGATGGAGAAGCCCGCGAGCACGGAGCCGGCGGCCGTGACGGGGTCGGTGGCACCAGCGCTGATTCCACCGAGTACGGCCGCTTCGAAGCGCAGCGAGGGCGAAGCCGGAGTGGGAACCCCAGCGTCAAAACCGTCACCGTTCAGTCCGAGCGGAGTCGAGGATGGACCTGCGTCCGGAAGATCCTCGATGATCGGAGGTGACCCCTCGACTTCGCTCGGGGTGATCGGTGGGGTGACCTGTGGAGGTGACCCCTCGACTTCTCTCGGGGCGACCGGTGCTTTCTCCGTCGCCGCCCACGCCGTGATCAACGCCACCGTCACCCGCTCGACGGCCGCGCAGTCATTGAACCCCGCAGGAACACGGCGCTCGAATCGCCGCGCCCGCACCACCAACGTGCGCCCCTCGCCCGCGAGTGTCACCGCCAACGCCTCTGGCTTCTCGACCACGCTGAGCCCCGACGCGCGCAGCTTGCGAACGAGCGCGCCCTCAGACACGCAGGGCGTGCCGGGCAACACCTTGACCGATACCTCCGCGGCCCCCATCGCAAGGGCCATCAGTCCCGCCAACCCGAGCATGACGCTGAGCGTCTATGCGATAGGCGCTCAGCGGTGATCACATTTCGCGAAGGTCTCCGGCGGTCGCCGCACTGGAGGGGAAATGGCCGGCCGACAGGAGTTCGAAATGAAGCAGCTGCTCGCAGTGCTGACGTTCGTGTTGCTCGCAGGCACCTCGTGCCTCTTTCCCGTGGATGACCTTCGCCTCGGTTCGATCGATGGAGGCGCCACGGGTGGCGGCGGCGCTGCGCAAGGAGGGGGGCAGGGCGGCGGAGGAGGTGGTGGCGGAGGTGGCTCCGTGGTGGTGAACCCCGATGCCGGTTTGGTCACGCCGCTCGCGCGATTGCCCGAGGCGAGCTGCGGCCGGGTCGAGAGCCTGGCCGCAACGCCGTGCCCACAAGATGCCGGTACCTGCATCTCCCTGCTGCGCAGCGGACAGGCCGAAGTGAACGTGGTCACCGAAGCCGACATCCCCGCGGTGAGCAACTTTGGAGCGTTCCCCATCGCGCCCGCGGGCAATGGCTTCCTCTTCTCCGTGAGCACCACCACCCAGAGTTCGCTCTACTACACGCGTGCTGGCGCAGCGCCGCACGTGCTCCAGTCAGCCCGCGAGCTGAACGTGCTAGCCGTCGCAAACTCTCCGTCGTACGGCTTCTGGTACATCGCAGAGCCCACCAGCCTCTCGGGCCTCCACAGCCGCGACCTGATGCTGGTGACGGATGCCGCCAGCGGGGGCGCTTCCATCGTCGTCTCTACGAATCTGCCCGAGGCGCCCACTTCGAATGCCGTGGCAGTCGGCACGAACTACTTCGTGGCGTTCTCCGACGGGCTGCACTCATTCTATCCCGCGGGCGGGGGCGTCATCTCTCCCCTCACCAGCGTCACAGGTGAACCCGAGCGCATCCTGCACATCGCGGCCAACACGACCGACATCGTGTTGCTGCAATGCACCCTGTCTTCGGTGCGCTGCGCCGTGCGCCGCTTCGACCGGGCCACGAATCAGACCACCACCTTGTTGCGCGACCTGACGCGACTGGTCGGAGGCGTGTTGCCGGGTGCCTCAGTCGCCGTGACCGGAGGCCATGCATACGTGTTGGGGGTGTTGGAGTTGCTCCGGGTGCCCCTGACCTTCGGCCCTGCAGAGCTCGTCTACGCAGGCGAAGACTTCCCTCAGTACAGAGGCACGCTGCGAGGCAACAGCCTCGAGGCCATCGGCGGCAAGGTCTACTTCGGCAGCGTGTGCTCCTTCGACGCCGATGCTCCGGGTTACGGCGCGGTGGAGCTCGATCCCACCACGCTGACCGCACGGTGGCTCGAGCTCGACCCGAACTATCCCTTCGTTCCTCACCTGCAAGACGCCGTGTTCAGCCGCACGGTCGCCTGGCGGGCTCCAGCAGGCGTCTTCGTCACGCGCTGATCACGCCTTCGGGGGTATCGAGCCGGTCTGCTTCACGTCGGCTCGCCGAGGCTCAGGAAATAATCGGCGCGTAATGACCTCGGAATGGCTCTTCAGTTTCGAGGCGAGAACCGGCTGAGCACGAGCGAAGTGTTGGTGCCGCCGAAGCCGAACGAGTTCGACAGCGCGTGCTCGAACTTCCGGGTCTGCGGCTCGTGAGGCACGAGGTTGAACCCCTCGGCCCCTTCCGGCGAATCCAGATTGAGCGTGGGGGGCGCGACCTGATCGCGCAGCGCGAGCGCCGTGAAGATCGCCTCGACCGCGCCCGCTGCCCCCAGCAAATGCCCGATGGAAGACTTGGTCGACGACACGGCCACCTCTTTCACGCTCGGGCCCAGCAGCTTGCGCAGCGCCGTGAGCTCGACCGGATCACCCAGCGGCGTCGAGGTCGCGTGCGCGTTGATGTACCCCAGCGCGTCGGGCGCGAGCTTCGCGTGACCCAGCGCCGTGCGCATCGCGCGGAACGCCCCACCACCCGCCGGGTCAGGAGCGCTCGCGTGGTACGCATCGCCCGCGATGCCGTAGCCCACGAGCTCACCCAGGATGTTCGCGCCACGAGCCTGCGCGTGCTCCAGCGATTCGAGCACCATCACGCCAGCGCCTTCCGACAGCACGAAGCCATCGCGCGCGGTGTCCCACGGGCGGCTCGCCCTGGTGGGCTCGGCGTTGTACCCGGTCGACAGCGCACGCATCGCAGCGAAGCCGGCGATGGCGAGGCGGCCCGTTGCCGCTTCCGTTCCACCCGCGACCATCACGTCGGCATCACCGAACTGAATCAACCGCGCGGCATCACCGATCGCGTTGGCGCCGGTCGCGCAGGCGGTGACCACCGAGTGGCACGGACCCTTGAAGCCGTAGCGCACGGACACCAGGCCTGAAGCCTCGTTGATCAACGACATCGGCACGAAGAAAGGCGAGAGCTTCTTGGGCCCCTTCTCGTGCATCAGGATCGCGTTGTCGGCGATGCGCTGGAAGCCGCCGATGCCCGAGCCGATGAGCACGCCGGTGCGCTCCTTCTGCTCTTCGGTGGTGGGCGCCCAGCCCGCCATCTCGAGCGCTTCGTGCGCGGCGACGATGCCGTAGGTGATGAAGGTCTCGAAGCGACGGCGCTCCTGCACGTCGAAAAACTTCTCGAGGTCGAGCTCGCCTTGCTGCGTGCCGCGCGGCACCTGGCCTCCGATCTGCGTGGGCAGGTCGGCTACGTCGACGCCGACGATCGGCCGCACGCCCGACTCACGCGCGAGGATGCGCTTCCACACGTTCTCGAGCCCGATACCCAGCGGCGTGACGAGGCCCATGCCGGTGATCACCACGCGCTTCATCGGAGTGTTCATGAAGCGAGAAGTAGGCCCTGCCGCTGCTATGCGCATCCGTCAACACTGCATGTTAGCTATGCAGAAATGAATACCAGCCTCGACTGGGATGGCCTCAGGATTTTCCTCGCAGTGGCCGAGCGCCGCAGCTTCTCCGCGGGGGCGCGTTCGTTGAACATCAGTCAGCCAACCGCTGGCCGCAGGGTGGAAGCGCTCGAGAAGACGCTCGGGGTGCGCCTGTTGGTCCGGCAGAACCGCGGCGCAGTGCCCACGCCCGTCGGGGAGCAGGTGCTGGCTGAAGCCCGAAGGATGGCCGAAGGGGCAGGGGCGGCGCTGCGCCGCGCGAGTGGCGAGGAGTCGACCTCGCCGATCGTCCGCGTAGCGGTCACGGAAGGGCTGGGGACGTACTGGCTGCCTTCGCGACTCGCGGCCAGGCGCATCGAGGGGGTGCGGCTGGAGCTGCTGGTCGACAACGCCACCACCGACTTCGGCTCGCGCGACGCGGACATCGCGCTGCGGTTGTTCAAGCCCAAACAGCCCAGCCTGGTGACGAAGCGGGTGGCCACGCTGGGCTTCGGGCTCTTCGCGGCGCCCTCGTATCTGGCCAGCCGTGGAACGCCTCGAAGGTTGATCGAGCTGCGAAGGCACCAGCACGTGGGCGTGGTCGATCGAAGGCCCGCGGTCTCGCCGCCGCTTCAGTGGCACCGTAAGCTCGCGCCGAAGGAGCAGTTCGTCGTGTCGTCTTCGAGCCTGCTCTCGATGGTGGAGCTGGCGCGCGCGGGCTTCGGAGTCACCGTCGCGACCATCGCGCTCTACGCGCAGGATCCCGGGTTGGTGCGCGTATTGCCGGGGGCGCGACCTCCGCGGCTCGACGTCTGGCTCACCACGCACGGCGATCTGCGGCGCGACTCAGCGGTGATGCGAGTGGCCGAAGTGCTCACGACGCTCTTCAAAACCGAAGCCGCAGCACTGGCCGGGTAGGGGACCGGCTTCACCTTCGATTCCATCGAAGGAACAGACCCGCCGTTCGCATCGAGCGCAGTCGAGATGCCACCTCTGCTTCGTGCGGCAAGTGACCCCTCGACTTCGCTCGGGGGGACCGGTGTGGGCTGTTCCTGAGGAGAGCAGTCGAGTGCCCCCTCGACTGGGCTCGGGGAGACCGGTGCCCGGGGTGACCGGTAGTTCAGCTCACTCCTGAACGTTGCGCAGGAAGTCGGCGACCTCACTGAAGCGCGTATTCAGATACCCCCGCACCGGCCCCTCGACCTTGCGCGCATCCATCGCGCGGCCCATCGAACGCAGCCATGCATCACGCAGCTCCACGCCGACCGGCACGCGCCCATGCCGCATGCGCAGCCGGGGATGTCCGTGCTGCTCGGTGTAATCCTGCGGTCCACCGAGCCACCCGACGAGGAACAAGCCGAACCGCTCACGCGAGCGCCGGCTTACCTTCCCCGCGGGTTCCTGGTGATGCACGGCCGCCAGCGGCAGCTCGTGCACTTCCATGTCGTCATAGAAGGCCTCAGCGAGCGCCTGCACGCCTTGACTTCCACCAAGCCGATGCCACGGCGTGTCTTCCGGCGTGGGCGTGTATTCGCCACCTGTCCGAAGCGTCGTCACTTCGCGTCGAGCCACGCCTGGAAAGCCTCGAACGAATACGGCCGCCCGAGGAAGTCGGCCACCAGCGCGCCTGCTTCCTGACTGCCACCCGGCTCGAGCACCTTCTTGCGGTACTGCGTGGCGACTTCGCCGTTCAGCATGCCCTCGCTCTTGAATCGGGTGAGCAGGTCCTTCGCGATGACGGTGCTCCACTGGTACGTGTAATAAATCGCCGAGTACCCATCGAGGTGACCGAAGCCGAGCTCGAAGTGGGTGCCCTCCATCCACTCGCGGCGAAAGGGAAGGAACTTTTCCTGCACTTCCTTGAGCACCACGGTCGAGTCGAAGCCGGGCTCGCGATCGTGGAAGGCGAGGCTGACGGCCGAGAGGAAGAACTGGCGGCGCGTATCAGCACCGACGCCGAACTCCTTGGCGCGCTTGAGCTGAGCGACGAGCGTGTCGGGGATGGGCTCGGCCGTCTGGTGGTGTTTGGCGAAGGTCTTGAGCGCGCCGGGGTCGAGCGGCCACTCTTGCAGCAGCATCGAGGGCACCTCGACGAAGTCCCACTCGGTGCGGATGCCCGAGACGCCCGCGTAGGGCTGACGGCCCGCGAAGATCTCGTGCAGCAGGTGACCGAACTCGTGGAAGTACGTCTCGACTTCGGAGTGCTGCATCAGCTCGCCGTCCTTCGGGAAGTTGCAGACCAGCGTGGCCTCGGGCAGCTCCTTCGCGAGGCGGCCCACGGTGAGCCCGAACGCAGCGGCGTGTTTGTACTTGCCCTCACGCGGGTGCATGTCGAGGTGAATGCGGCCGAGCAGTTGCTCGCCTTCGAAGATGTCGAAGGTCTCCACGTCGGGGTGCCAGACCTGGCTGTCGGCGACCTTCACGTAGCGGATGCCGAAGAGCGTGGAGGTGATGTCCATCACGCCCTTCTTCACGTTGCCGTATTCGAAGTAGGTGCGCAGGGCCTGGCTGTCGAGGCCGTACGACTCCTGCTTCACGCGGTCTTCGAAGAACTGGTGCTCCCACGGGTCGACGCTGGTCGCGCCAGGGAAGTCTTTCTTCTTCCGCTCGAGCAACATGGCCATGTCGGCCTGCGCGCGCGAGAGGGTGGCGTTGCGGCCCTTCTCGATGAACTCGTGGGCGGCCTCAGCGCTCTTCACCATCTTCGTCTCGGTGATGTACGCGGCCCACGTCTTGTAGCCGAGCAGGGTGGCCAGCTCGTGGCGTTTGGTCAGCAGCGACTTGAGCACCTCGACGTTCTGCGGGAACGCGCGCTGGCGGTACGCCTTCCACAGCGCTTCGCGGGCCTTGCCGTTCTTCGCGTAGATCATCACCGGCAGGTAGTCGGGGGTGTTGGTGGTGACGGTCACCTTGCCGTCGGCGCCGGGCCCGTGAGCGGCGAGCCAGTCGGCAGGCAGGCCGTCGAGTTCCTTCGGGTCCAACTTCACCGAGCGCACGTCATCGCGGATGTTGCGGCCGAAGTTCTGGCCGATCTTCACGAGCTCTTCGCTGAGCGCCTTGACCTTGTTGCGCGTGGCCTCGTCACGGTCGACGCCGCTGCGGCGGAACTCGCGCAGGGTCTTGAAGAGCCAGAACGCACCGACGGCATCGAGCGACTTCGTCTCGACCTTCGAGAGCGCGTCGTACAGCCCGCGATCGAGGGAGAGCTCGACGTTGAACGCCTCGAGTTGCTGCTCACACTTCTCGCAGGCCTCGCGGAACTTCTCGTCGGGGTGCACTTCCTTGGCGAGCCCTGAGCGCGCGCCCATGTTGGACATCGCGGTGACGACCTCGTCGTAGAGCGCCACGACCTTCGCGTCACTGCCGGGCGGGAGCGCCTTGAGCTCGGCCACCATCACCTTGGCGCGGGTGAGCGTGCTGTCACAGGTGGCGGTGAAGTCGGTCGCCGAGCCAGCCAGCAGGCTCGAGGCCTTCGGGGTCGAAGTCAGTTTCATGGGGGTCGTTCCCTTCACGGACGAAGTGGTGGCGCAGCCAAGCGCAAGCAGCGAAATCAGATAACGCATGGCCCGACACATACCTCAAAACCTGCGAACAGAAGTCCCCTGTCCCTGAGGGGAAGAGGGTCAGGGAGAGGGCGGTCAGGGGTTCTCGGCTGCGCCTTCCACTTGCGCTGCCTCTTCGCGGAGCTTGCTCAACTCAGCTTCCAACTCGCCGAACAATTCCTTCCGCTCGTTCAGCCCCGCGAGCTGTGTCGCCACCTTCGCCGCAAGCCTCTCGACGAACGGGTCTGGCGTCTCGACCTGCTCTTTCAAGTCGGCGACCTCACGCTGCACCTGCGCGAGTTCCTTCAAAACCGCCGCAAGCCGGGCCTCGAGCTCGTCGCTCATTTCCACTCCTGCGCCTGAAGGATCCACCAGACCAGGCGCGTGTACCAGGGCTGCCCCTTGCGCCAGCCCGTCGGCTTCATCACTTCGCTGATCGGGGTTGATTGCGGCTCCACGTAAGTCCCTGGAACAAAGCTGCGGGAGACCACGGATCGACCCGCGCTGATGGCATCGCGAAGCTGTGAACGCTCCTCGCTCAGCGCCGCAGTCTTCTGTTCCAGCTCGATGAGCGAGGTCTCGATCGACGCCTGTTGCAAACGAAGCGCGACCCGCTGCGCCTCACGACCTTGCTCGAGCCCCGACGCGCGCTCCTGAAGTGAAGCCAGCTCGCGTTTGGCCTCACGCAGCGCGGCGTCACACGACTCGATCTCCTGACGGATGTCGCGGGGCATGGCGCGCAGTAGAGCCTCACCGTTTGGGCGATCACAAGCTCGGCCTCACGACCGGAGCGATGGCAGAATGGAAACCCGTGCGCCGCCGTACCGCCTTCCTCATCGATCGCCAGGGCAGGTCCATTCCGATCGAGGATCGGCTGGTCGTGGGCCGTTCGCGCGAAAACGACATGGTCATTCCCAGCGGCCGTGTCGCGCGCCGGCACCTCGCGCTGGTGCGCCTGCCTTCGGGCGAAGTGGAGGCGGAAGACCTTTTGAGCACCAACGGCACCCGTCTCAACGGCGCTCCGCTCAGCAACCGCGTGCTCGTGCCTGGTGACGTCATCGAGCTGGATGATCAGCGCTACGTCTTCCAGCAAGGGCCGACGCTGCCAGCGCCTCTCGATCCAGCCGCAGCGCTGCTCGCTCGTGCCGGTGACAGCGAGGCGGCCATTCAGGTGGCGATCGACATGCTGCTCGAGCAGGGCAATCCCCTCGGGCCCCGGCTTGCCGCGGGTGAACGCGTGCCGTTGTCTGCCGACCTCGAGAGCGCCGAAGAGACGGGTGCGCTCGAGCTGGAATGGCGCCGTGGCTTCGTCCGCTCCGCGCGCCTTCGAGCCCAGACCTTTTTTCACGCCGTGCGCGATCTGCTCTTCTCCTTGTTGTCTTCGGACGCCGCGCGCTTCCTCGACACGCTGGCGTTGCCTGAGCTGCATCCGCGGTTCGGCCTCGAAGGAGCGCCTCTCCCTGCGCTGCGCACGCTTCAGTTCGGCCCCTTCTTCAGGCCCGAAGACGCTGCGCGCTGCCGCGAAGCACTCAGCCGAACCGTCTTCATGGGTGCGCCGTTTTTGAAGACGCCCGAGGTGCTGCATCACTCGCATGCCTGGCTCGAGTTCGACGGTGGCCAGCGTCGTGAGCTCGAGCAGGGCCGTCAGGAACTCTTTCCGAACTTCGCCGTGCGTTGGGAGCCGGGTGGCTGGCAGGTGCTGCGCGTGCGCCAGATGCCGAACCTGCTGGTCAACGGAAAGAGCCGCTTCGCCGCCGTGCTGGCGCCCGATGACGTCGTGTCTTCTGGGGGCACCCGCCTCACGTTCCGCGCCCGCTGACCGGTCCTCCCCAGAGGGTTGGCGGAAATAGGAATCGGGTTCCATCACCGGTCTCCCCGAGCCCAGTCGAGGGGGCACTTGCAGTGCGAAGTGCGTTCGATGCGAACGGTGTGGGCTGTTCCTCAAAAGCACATTGCCCACAGGCCCGCTCGGCGCGATTCAGCCAACACGCACGACCACTTTTCCTCGCGCACGTTTCGTCTCTACGTGGGCCTGACCACTGCCGACTTCGGTGAACGGCACCACGCGATCGACGACCGCGCACAACGTGCCAGCAGCGACCCACTGCGCGAGCTGCTCGAGGTCGATGGCATTCGATTTCACCACCACCAGCCGCGCGCGCCGCGCGAAGAACGAGGTCAGCCCGTGCATCACGACCGTGTTCACCGCGGGCACGGTGGAGACGTACGTGCCCGACGGCGAGAGTGAGCTGCGCACCTGGCAGAAACGCCGATTGCCGAAGACGTCGAAGAACACATCCCAGCCGGCGCCTGACTCGAGCCCGTTCTTCGCGGCGTAGTCCCACGCCTCGTGTGCACCCAGCGACCTGCACAGCTCGAGGTTGCGCGCGCTCGAGGTGGTGGTGACGTGCGCTCCGAGCGCGCGGGCCAACTGAATGGCGAACACCCCCACCCCCCCCCGAGCCGCCGTTGATGAGCACCTTCTGGCCGGGCTTCAACCGTCCTTCATCTCTCAACGCCTGCAGCGCCGTCAGCCCCGCGAGCGGCAACGCAGCCGCCTCTTCGAAAGACGACTTCGAGGGCTTGAGCGCGAGCTCATTGCTGAGCATGCAGACCTCTTCAGCGACCGTTCCTCCGGCCCAGGCCTGCTTCATCCCAAACACTTCATCGCCTGTTTTGAACCGCGTCACGCCTGCACCCACGGCGGTGACCACCCCCGCGCCGTCGTAGCCGAGCAGCCGGGGAAAGCGGTCCCACGCGACCAGGCGGAACTTTCCTTTGCGAATGAGCGAGTCTTTGGGGTTCAGCGCCGCGGCACGCACGCGCACGAGCACTTCACCTGCCGCGGGAATCGGCGAAGGCAGCTCACGAACCTCGAGCACCTCGGGGGGACCATACCGGTCGTAGACGATGGCACGCATCGCGGCGTGCTTATCAGCCCAGCCATTGCAGCGCTGATAGACGCGCGTCACGAAAAGGGAACGCGGGAGTGAGCGGAACGGAAGTTGAAAGGCGCCGGGCCCATGAAACTCAAACTCCTGGCACTGGCGTTCATGGTGGGTGGTTGTGCGGTCACGCAGAGGGTCGACGCGGCCATCGATTGCGGCGCGATCTGCGAGCGGTACTCGAGCTGCTTCGACAAGGACTACGACGTGTCGGCGTGCGCGAAGCGGTGCCGTGATTCGGCGAGCGAAGACCGGGACTTCCGGCGCAAGGCTGACGTTTGCAACGCGTGCATCGCAGATCGTGCGTGCGGCTCGGCGACCTTCTCGTGCGGTACCCAGTGCGCTTCCGTCGTTCCCTGAGCTGATTGTCTCGAGGACGTACTTCAACAGCCTCCTTAAGGAACAGCCCACCACCGTTCGCATCGAGCGCAGTCGAGATGCCACTGCCGCGCGATGCGGAAGTGCCCCCTCGACTGGGCTCGGGGAGACCGGTGATGGAACCCGATTTCTATTTCCGCCAACCCTCGGGAATCCGTTCCCACATCTGCAGGTACTGCTCTGCGCTGCGGAAGAGCGGGGCAATCAGCTCAGGCGCACCGGCCGCCCGCGCGACGTTCGCGGAGTCCTGAAAGAAGTCGGGGATCATCCCGTAGTGCGCCACGCCATCGAGGTTGACGTCGAACTCGCGCTTGCCGGCCAAGGAGCGCGTGAGCGGTGCGTTGGGCCCTTCATTCATCGCTTTCCAGCGCTCGAGCACCACACCTTGCGCAGGTGCTCGTTGGGCGACGGCCAGCCACGCACGTGTCTCTTCTTCGGTGAACGCGCTGCCCTTCGCCGGGAACCGCCACGCAGCGATCGCCGAGAGCGCGGTCTGATACCGAACGCCATTGCGTTGCGCGAGGGCCTGACTGCGCAGCCGATCACCCGCGCTGCGCACCTTGTCGTCACGCGAACCCGGGCACGCTTCTGTGCCGAAGCGCGGCGCTGGCAGGGTGGCAAAGCCGCCCACGTCACTGGCGATGGCCACGCCGCCCAGGTGCTCCACGCCGTACGCGACCAACTGCAGGAAGCCCTTCGATGACGCGTCGCAGTCGAGAGGAACGCGGTCGCGCCAGCTCACGCCCACGCCGCGCGAGACGAGCTGCACGCCGACGATGCCGCCGAGCTTCCGAAGCACCGCGAGCTGCTCCGGCGTGCGGCTGCGTTCGGTGCGCACCTTGAGGCCCTCTGACGTTCCGTAGCTGCCCGCGCTGTCCTCTGAAAACGGGACCGGGTTGACCTCGGTGGAATACCCACCGTCGCGCCAGGTCACGCGCGTGCCGAAGGAGAGATCGCGAAAGTCGGCGTGCGAGCTGATCACCGGCACCTGCGCCTTCACCGCGAGGCGCAGGGTCTCGTCGACCGCGCGCTCCGACATGTGCTCGACGTCGACGATGAAGCCCCGCTGCATCAACGCCTCGACGAACATCACGCCCGCGTCGGTCAGTCCTTCTGCCGCGGCGATCGACTTCGCTTTCGGAAACGGCTGCTTGCCCCCGACCACGCCCGCGAGCTCGACGAGGCCGGTGATGCTGGTGCCCGAAGCACGTGACGGATCGAAGCGCACGCCGCCATCGAACGCCTCGGTGGTCGCGTAGAACTCACCGGTCGCCGCGAAGTTCATCGCGTTGAGCGTGGGGTTGAACACCGCGGGGTGACCGAACGCGTTGCGCTGCAGATGAATGGGAATGACGTGCCGCACGCCCGCTTCCCACAACGTCTTCACCAACGCGTCGATCTGCCCGCGCGGCTCTTTCCCGAGCTGTGATTCGGTGGAGAAGTTGCCCGGCGACTCGACCTCGAGCCCCAGCACGATGGCCATCTTCCCCGACGTGATGATGCGGCGCGCGTCAGCCGCGGAGTACGCGATGGCTGCGAAGTCTGAAGCCGGCCCCTCGTTGAAGAACAACCGCGCCGCGCCCGCCTGCAGCTCCAGCGCCGAAGCGTCATCGAACTCGACTGGCGTCAGCGCGCCTTTGACGAAGTGCCGGTTCGTCGCGCCGTAGAGCGTGCCGAGGAAGGGCGTGTTCTGCACATCGACTTGCACCAGCCGCATGCCGCCCTGCCACGCCCGGCGAATCCAATCGACGTAGGCCTGCTGGTGAATGAGCGTGTCGTAGCGGGGCCAGCCCTCGAAGTGTGGATAGCCCGAGGTGCGATGCGCGGGTTCTGCGAGCAGGGCGGTGCTGGTGCCTTGCCCATCTTCCCCGTGATTCGAACGGCAGTTGCGCAACGCCTGGCGCATGCCGTTGGGCGCAGAGGGCGTGCCGTGCATCACCCGCCCTCCGAACGCGAGGTAGTTGAAGAAGTGCGCGTGGAGATCCGCCACGCCCCACACTTCGCCGGGCTTCACCTCGGTGCCCTGCCAGTAGTCACCCCCGAGCGAAGAAACGGGGCGGGATGGATCGAGCTGGGCGGTGACGAGCAGCAGGCAGGTCAGGAGCACCCCTGCGTTGTACTACCCCGCCATCGAGAACCGCTGATGCGTGTGCTTCGTCCGCTAAGGTCCATCGCACCATGAGCCTGAAGCGAGCCCTGATTCTCCTGGCAGTCGCCGCGTTGAGCGCCTGCGGCAGCAGTCACAGACTTCTGGGGCGGGTGACGGTCTCGCCCACCGTGAGCCGCGCGTACCTCTTCTCGAACGTGAACGTGTTCGACGGCGACGCGGCGCTGGGGTCACGCGACGTGTTGGTGCGAGACGGCAAGATCGCGGTGGTGGCTGAGGCGGGCACGCTGAAGGCGGACGTGGGTGACGAGCAGATCGCCGGCGAAGGGTTGACCCTGCTGCCCGGCCTCATCGATTCGCACGCTCACCTCGAGTCACAGGGCGAAGCGATCTGGGACATCGGCTTTCCCAGGCTCGACGACATCGCGCAGACCTATCTCTACGGAGGCGTGACCACGGCGTTGGTCATGACGGGCAACGAAGAGCACCGGAAAATGGAGCAGCAGGCGGCCGCGGGGAAGCAGATGCTGCCCAGGCTGTATCGAACGGGCAAGCGGCTCACGGCGCCGAACGGGTTTCCGATGAACCTGATGCGGGCGATCCTCATCTGGCCGCTCAGCAGCATGGTCATCAAAGGCGCGATGGTGGGCGCCACCACGAAGGAAGAAGCGTGGGCCGCCGTCGACGAGGCGGCCGATGAGCTGGCGCCTTCGTTCTTCAAGATAACCAGTGACGCCTTTCCCCCCGGCACGCCGAAGCTGAGCTCAGAGGCGATGGTAGCGGCGATTGAGCACTCGAAGCGGCGCGGCATGCGCCCAACCGCGCACGTGGGCGCCCCGGAAGACGTGATGATCGCGGCCGAGGCCGGGCTCGAGCTCTTCGCGCATCCGCCCAGCAGCGCGACGTTCACGCCTGAACAACTGACGCGGCTGGCCGAGCTCAAGATTCCGTTCGTGAGCACGCAGCGGTTTCTCACCGCGACCAATCACCTGGCCGCGGATCACGGCACCTCGCTCGATCGCGAGGTGGTCTCTGCCCAGATGCTCGCGAAGTTCAGTGAGCGCCCGAAGAACTTCAAGTACCCCACGGTGCCGGCCGACTTCGACGCCGAGGCGCTGCTCACGCAGTACGAGGCGAACCTGAGGGCGAACGTGTTCGCGTTGTGGATGGCGGGCGTGCCGATCTTCGTGGGGACGGATGCGGGTTCGCCTGGCGTGATTCCGGGCTCAGCGATTCACCGCGAGCTGGTGCTGTTGGTGGCCGCGGGTATTCCGGTGCTCGACGTGCTCAAGGCAGCGACGAGCGTGCCGGCGGACTATCTCGACAAGGAAAAGTCGTACGGGCGCATCGCCCCGGGGCAGCGGGCTGATCTTCTCCTGGTGAAGGGAGATCCGACGGTGGAGATTTCAGCGACCGCGTCGATCGTCGACG
Organism: Archangium sp.; assembly: GCA_043773025.1. Classification (GTDB taxonomy): domain Bacteria; phylum Myxococcota; class Myxococcia; order Myxococcales; family Myxococcaceae; genus Archangium_A. Next base: position 263 of record JAYVFP010000137.1, on the reverse strand, counting down.
TGTTTCAGGCGGGCCGAAAGCTCACTCGGTCGATCGGTGCAGTGAAGGACTGACTTCAAGTGCTCCCTCTCCTCGCGGGGGGAGACTGGTGAAATAGTGCCTCGACTCCGCTCGGCACGAACGGAACCGGCCCGAGAGGGTTGGCGGAAATAGAAATGACTCCAATCACCGGTCTCCCCGAGCGCAGTCGAGGGGGCACTGACCGCCCGAAGGCGAGGTAATCCCTCGACTCCGCTCGGGATGAACGGTGATTCGATCAACCC
>JAYVFP010000136.1:0-42844 GCA_043773025.1 Archangium sp. | reverse complement strand
GCGAGGTAATCCCTCGACTCCGCTCGGGATGAACGGTGGGCGCTCCTTATTTCGATCAACCCTGCGAGCGAAGTCGAGGGCGTACTTCAACAGTCTCTGGGGGAGAGGGCAGTCGCCTGACCAACTTTCACGATGACCTGCGCACCGCCGTCACTCATGACCGGGCTATCGCTGAGGAGCGACGGGCTCGACCACCACGCCGACCCGCTGCAGCCGCGCGGCGTAACCAGGCTCGAGCACCGCGAACCAATGGTTCTGCTGATCGAACAACATCGCCACCCGGCGCGACGAGTGCGAGGCGTTGAGCGCGTTGTTCACGATGCCCAGCAACGGCTCGACGCTGGAGAGCTCGACCATCGCGGGCACGGTCGCGCGAAAGGTGTGCTTCTCGAACGTGACGCTGTGCGACTGCTGCTGGCCGTCGTTGGAGTGCGCGGGAACGAACCGCGCCGTATCGGGTGACGCGAGCTCGAGCACTGCCTTGATGAAGCTGGAGAGGTCGGCGAAGGCCGCGGGGTCGAAACGCACACGCTGCGAGGCCGGCACGATGCGCGCGAGTGAGGCGATCACGCGCTGGCGGTTGTGCGTCTCCTGATGTGGCTTCACCGCGGAGGCCATCGTGGGCAGCTTGCGCGTCGACATCGCGACCAGCACCCCGATGACGACGACGCCGGCCACCGCCAGCGCCACTGAGAGCATGGTCATGGCGTCCCCATGAGCCAGATCCGGCCCAGAGGCCAGCAGCTTCACATCAATCGGACAGGTGCCAGTCGACCCCTGTGCGTTCGATGGAGCGCCGAAGTGTGAAGGCAGCAAGCTCAGCTCGGAGACGACCCCGCGAGCAGGCAGAGGTACTTCACTGCTCCTGCACGAAGCCGGTGATCGCCTGCGGAGCGGTCGACGTGCCGCCAAAGTAGAAGCCCGAGGCCCACTTGAGGCCACTGGTCGAGCTGCCCGCACACCGCCGGGGATGTTCTTCCATCACGTCGATCGCCCGCCCGCGGATGATCCCGGAGATGCGGAACAGGTACCTCGAGTTGCCTGCACCGCCGATGGAGAGCTGAAAGCGCAGCGGCTCTTCCGCCCGCAGGTCTGCTTCATCGAGCGTCACCACACCCATCGCCGGATACAGATGCGTGCCCGCATTGTTCGCGTAGTGCGCGAGCTCGAGCACGCGCGGATTGGTGTCGAGCCGCCAGCGCCAGGCGAACATGAAGCCGTCTTGCGCGAGATCGACCTGCCCGCAGTCAGACAGCCCGGGCAACTTGTTCCAGTCGAGCTGATCACCCGGCTGCGCGGGGTTGGTGATTTCGTAGATCGCCGACGGCGTGAAGATGAAGTCGAAGGTGCGGCCCGTCGCGAAAGAGATGCCGGCCAGCGGGTTGCGCGAGGCGCCGTTCGTCGACACCGTGGCGGAGTGACCGCCGAGTGGAATCGTGTAGCGCGCCCAGCCGAAGTGGGACGGCAAGGTGCCCGCGTCGGGCGTTCCCGCATCGACCCCGGCATCGGCTCCCGCATCCACTTCACCTGCGTCGACTTCACCTGCGTCGACTTCACCTGCGTCGGGAACTTCGACCACACCTCCGTCATGGGGAAAAGAAGCCAGCTGGCCACATGCCGTAACGGCACCCGCGATGACGATCAGCACAAACCTCATGGCGAGGCTTCTTGCAGTCCTCGGGCTCACAGAAAATGGCTGAGCCAGAACGATGCGCACCGAAATGGATGCAGTTGGGTCTTTCGCGCCTGGTGATGGGCACTGGCCCCCGAACATCTCGTATCGGCCCGCCGGTACACCTCCATGCCCCAAAGACTCAGCGCTTGATGGCGCTGATCAACCGCGGGCTCTGGTTCGACAGGTGCGAGTGCGAAAGCCCCATCGAATCAAGCAGGGTGGCGTGCACGTCGGCCGGGCGAATGACCGCTCCTCCGGTGGCATCCAGCGCGCCGGTGGCGAAGTTCCACTTCTGCGTGCTCATGCCGGTATTCGAGGAAGCCCCGAACACGGTGTTGCCCTTGATGCCGGGCCCCGCGACCAGGCAGCTCGAGGTGAGGTGGTGGTCGCGGCCTTCCCGCGTGTTGATCATCGGCGTGCGGCTGAACTCGCTGAACACCATCATCGAGGTGCACTGCCAGAAGGTCTTCGTGGTGCCCGGCACCTGCTTGCTCTTGAGGTACGCCACCAGCCGGCCGAGCGCATCCCACCCCTCGCGCTGGCTGACCGCCTGCTGGCCAAAGAGGTCGAAGTGATCGTCGAGGCCGTTGGCCAGCGAGACCGAGATGACGTTCGACACGCCGTTGACCATCGCCTGGCCCGCGATCGCTGCGCGCGCCCGCATGCCGGTGAGGTCGGCCGACGTGTTGAGGTTGAACGCTGAGTAGAGGTCGGTCAGCGCCGCCGGGGTCGGCAGCTTGAAGTCGAACAACGACGCCTTCGCCGGCTGCGCGAGCTGGCGCGACATCTGCCGGCTGCCCTTGAACGCGTCGACGATGCCGCTCACGTCGTAGCCGTGCTGCTCGCAGGTGTCGTCGGTGTCTTCGAAGCGCCGCACCGCCGTCTCGCTCGCCGCGGGGAGCACCGCGCCCGCCTGCGGCTGCATCACCGTGAGCAGGTCGCGGTAGTTGCCCACGCGCACGGCCGAGGCCGCCGGTGAGAGGCCCTCGTTGTACGACTCGGTGCCGAGGGCGATGTTGGGGATGTCGCCGGGCGTGCCCGTCTGCGCGCTGACCACCGTGTTGATGGAGCTGCCCGACGCCGCCAGGCCGCGGGGGAACTTACCGGTCAGCAGGTAGCGCCGGCCCACCTCGTGGGTCAGCGTGTCCATGTTCATGCCGCGGATGACGCAGAGGTCAGAGGAGTGCGCGAGCATGGTGTCGGGCACTGCGGGCCCGAAGGTGAGGTTGCCGCGCGTCTGCACGCCGGTGCCGCCCGTGGCGGTCATCACCGTGTCGACGAACGGAGTCTCTGCCGCGGTCTGCGCGTACGCAGGCTCGATGCCCGAGGTGGGCCGCGCGCCCCCGACGCGCTGGTACTGCGGCAGCGTCGCGTTGCGCGGGTCGAGCGAGAGCAGCTGATCCCAGCCGCCTTCGAAGTAGACCATCAGCATGAACTTCGGGTCTGCCGTCTGCGCGAACGCACCGCCCAGCGGCGTGCTCCGGAGCAGAAAGCCGCCCGTCGCCAGACCCATCACCTCGAGGAAACCGCGTCGTGTCGTGAAGCTCATGGGGCGTTCCTTCGCAACTTCAGTAGAGGTGGTACTCGGGGGCCGTGAGCAGGGCGACGCAGACCGCGCGCCAGCCCTCTTTCACGTGCGCCTGGGTGGGCGTGCCGGTGCCAGCCGCGCCGCGCACCGCGTCGGTGAAGACGGTGCGCAGGCCCGCGAGGCTGGTGGTGTCGGCGGTGTTCACCTTCACGCCGTGAAATCGCAGCTTCAAGTAGCGCAAGTTCGAATCGACGCCGCTCGCGTTGGTGGTGACGGTGTCGGTGAGCAAAGAGAAGCGCATCAACACGCGCGAGGTCTGACCCAGCGCCGCGTCAGCGTTCGCCGCGCGGGTGCACCCGTCACGCGCCGCGTCGCCCATGAACTTCTGGTACAGCGTCGAGGCCTCGAGGTTCTCGTCGACCACCGCGATGTAGTCGGCTTCACCCAGCGTGGCGCTGCGGGCGTTGAAGCCCGGCGTGCTGCCCACCATCCAGGTATTACCGCCGAGCACCACGGGCAGCGACTGCGCGAGCTGCCGCACCGTCAGGCGCTGAATGTCGGCCGACTTCGGGCCCGTGACCACGACGGTTCCCCCACCGCCGCTGCCGCCCGTGGCCGAACCACCCCCCGTGGCGCTGCCTCCTCCCGTACCCGTTCCGCCACCGGTCGCCACCCCGCCGCCACCGACGCCGTCGATGGGCGGGTGATCGAGCGGCAACACGGGCCCTTCATCCTGCACCTCGAGAGAAGGACCTGAAGGCGTGACGGGGGGCAACTCTTCCGTGCACGCGACGAACGCGCAGCACAGCGCAACAGTGGTGGCTCTCATCGGACCCTCCGGTACCCGGGCTGCGAGACGATTTGTTCGACGAGCCACGGCAGCCGATACCCGTTGCTCTGGAATTGCGTGGTGAGCGTCTGCAACGTGGCGGCCTCGTCGGGATCCGTTCCGACGAGGCGCATGTCGCGCTTCATGAAGTACGACCAGGTGCGCTTGACGGCGCAGCGGGCGAACGTGCCGTCGGCGATGATGGCGTTGGCGCGGCCCTTCGGTCCCGCGGCGAGCGCGGCGGTGATCTCAGGGTGCGCGGCGTTGGCGTACTGCCAGGGAATGAGCGCGCCCGCGTTGTCGGCCGAATCTTCCGTGATGTAGAAGCGCCTGCAGAACGCGCTGTTCGAGTTGACGCAGCTGGCCCTCGTGCGCGGGAACATCGTGAGGTCGGTCATCAACGTGGTGCCGGCTTCCGAGAAGGGGCCGAAGCCCGCGGCCATCGGCTCCAACTGGCGGTGGCAGTAGCGGCAGGTACAGCGCTGGGTGAGATCGTCGCTGCTGTCGCTGCAGCCCTGCGCGGGCGTCTCGAGCTGGCTGGGAGGAACGAAGCTCTCGCACTCGAAGTCGATGCGGAAGCGGTTCGCGCGGCCGCGGTTGGTCTGGAAGCGCAGCAGGTACGCGGGCGAGGTGAGAACGCCTGCGTGCAGCGCGCTGCCGCGGTCGACCTGACGCCACGTGGTGTCAGAGAAGTCGTCGCCGGTGAGCGGCTCGTTCGGGTCGGGCAACGCGACGATGCGCGAGTAGGTGAGGTGCGGGGCGAGGTTCTTCTTCCAGAAGACCAGCGGGCCATTCACGGGCGCCGTTCGGGAGGTCACCAGCTCGGTGTACGGCTGACCGCCGGTGGTGACGCGGTCGACCATGAGGTTGAGCTGCTCGCGCATCGCGTTCTGAATGACCGTGCGCACGTTGGCCGTGGGGCCGTAGCAGTAGTTGAGGTTGGGGCCGCAGCCGCACTCCACGCGCGCGTCGGCCTCGATGGAGTTGCACTCGATCACCTTGCCGCTGACGGTGACGCGCTCGGTCTCCATCGCGTCGAAGGCGCAGACCTTGATCGCCGTGGTGGACCAGTACGGCGTCACCATGCGCCAGCCTTCTTGCTTCACCGTCACGCCGCCCACCACGCTGGTGCGGATGCCGGCGGTGGCAGGCACGAAGCCCGTGGTGAACTGCGTCTGCTCGAAGTCACCACACTGCGCGCCGACCGTGGTGTTCACGTCGGAGGATCCGCGGAACAGGCGGCGCTTTCCGGTGGACTGAAGGGTCCAGGCGGCAGGCGTGGCGAGCAGCGTCAACTGCGAGTTCGTGTTACTCAGCGCGACGTTGCTCACGTTCGGCCAGAAGAGCTCTTCGTGGTAGCGGCGCATCGCGATGCGGAAGTCGTCGCCGCCGAGCCACGACTGCACGGTCGCAGGCGTCACCGTCGGCTGCGTATCGAGGGCTGCGTACTCTTCGTACGTGGGCACCTTGCCCCGCAGATCCAGGCTCAGACGCCGCAGCAGCTGGTACTTGTCGATGTCGCGCGGTTGATCGCACGTGGGGCTTACCTGGGCGAGCGCGAAGCCCGGCAGCGTGAGCACGGCCAGCAGGAGACTCTTCGTCATGGCAGCAGCCCTCCTTCGACCCAACGCACGACGATGTCGTACTGGGCAGGTGTCAGCACTTCTCTGTTGTTCGGCGGCATCGGCGCCGCCGTGTCGGTGATGCGGTTGAGGCTCTGCACGGCCCAGCTCTTGGCGACGGTGTAGTTCTCGAGATTCAGCTGAGGCGCGTAGCTGGCGCCCGTCGCGTGGCAGCTGCGGCAGTGCATGGTCATGAAGGGCTTCACGTCGGCGGCGAACGAAGGCGGCGGCGCCACGACAGAGGTGGAAAGCCGAACCAGCGCAGAGCCATCGAGGAACCACACGTCGCCGTTGACGTCTTGGGTGAGCGCGTCGGGCCAGGGCTGCGTGACCTCGGCGAGCACCACGATGACGGCGCCCAGTTGCAGCACCTGCGAGGTGGTGGTGACGAGGGTGAGCTCGCCCACCACTTCGATGTCCACGATGGCCTGACCCACGTCGGTGGCGCTCAGCGTGTGGCGGGTGACCACGCCGTCGGCTGCGACCTCGAGCAGGCCTTCTGAGGTGCCGATGAGCGCGACGTCGCCGCGGTGATCGATCGCGGTGACCGTGCCCACGCCGCGGGCCAGCGTCTTCACCGTCTTCGCTTCGAGGTCGACTGAGTAGAGCGAGCCGCCCTTCACCAGCAGCGCCGCGGTGCTGGAGCGGCCGACGATGGCCTGCACCGCGCCGGTCTCCGAAGGGTCGTTGAGCCGCACTGTTTCTCGATGACCATCCAGCACGCGCGTCGCATCGGTCGACGTGGTCACCCACAGGGCCGCGCCCACCACGTCGACGAAGCGCAACGAAGTCATCGCGAAGTCGTCGGAGACCGGAGCGCGCAGCAGCCGGCCGGGCGCGTCGTGAAAGAAGCCGTTGGTCGCCGCGAGCATCACGCCACCACCGCGCCGCGAGACCGCCTTCACCACGCCGAGCTCGGTGCTCACCGCGAGGGTCGAGAAGTCATCGCCGCTGCGCTGCCGCACCAACGCGCCATCGAGCACCGTCACTTCGCCCGCCTGGAGCCAGAGCGCCGAGGGGCGGCTCCACTGACCGGGCGTGGTGCGGTGGGGGCGCGGGCGATCGACCGGCGCGTTCATCACCACGCCGATGGCCGGGACCTCTGCCGGCGGCGGCGTCACCTGGATCGCGCCTGTGCAGGCGGCGAGCAGCACAGAAGAGAGAACGAGAGAGCGCATGGCGAGCGCACCCTTTCGCAAGCCCTGCGCCATGCTGAAGGTTGCCTCAATTCAACGGCTTGAGGTGCCTGACGAAGGCCCGCGACGGCGATCTGGAGTGTGTGAGCCCGCGACAGTGTCCTCTGGCAGAGGACAGGTGATTCTGAGGCCTTGCCTCGCCTACCGGGCCCAAGGCATGAGGTCGTCATGCTCCTCTCGGTGGCTGCGGCGCTCGCGCTTTCGGCCCAGCCCGCCAGCCCGTGGTTGGACGAAGCGAGGGTGCTCGTGGAGCAGCTTCGTTTTGCCGACGCCATCGGCCGGTTGGAGGTCGCGCGGCAGGTGCTCAGCCTGGAGAGTGAGGAGCTGCGGCAGGTGCTCGAGCTGCTCGCGTATTGCCAGGTGGCGGAGGGCCGTCGTGATGCGGCTGAAGCGACGTACACCACGATGCTTCAGGCCGATCCGTGGATGCAGCTCAAGTCTTCACCCAAGGTGATGGAGGCGTTCGAGGCCGCGAAGACGCGCTTGTTTCCGGCGGACTACGTGCGGCTGGAACAGAAGGTGGCGGCGCCGGGCTTCGCGGCGTTCACGTTGATCGACCCGTGGATTCGAGTGCGCGCGGTCATCTTGTTCGAGCGGCGCGATGCGGGGCAGTGGGAGCAAACGGTGCTCACGGAAGAAACAGGGCACGCGTATCGGTTTCCGTCGAGCGTCACTGGCGAAGAGCAGCTCGCGTGGTACGTCGAGGCGCACACGGAGACGGCCGTCGCAGCGCACGTGGCCTCGAGGGAGACTCCGCGGGTGTTGAAGGGTGCGCGGCAAGAGCCGCTCGCGGTCATCGCGCCGCCGCTGCCCAAGGTGATGCCTGCGTCGCGCGTGGCGGGGATCGTGGTGCTCAGTTTGGGAGTGGCGATCGGTGCCGTGGCCACGGGCCTGGCGGTGGGTGGCAGTGGCTTGCGGCAAGCGGCGCGGGAACCTTCACGGGCGCCTGGTGATTTTGCAGACACCGCGCGAATTGCTGAGCGTGAGGGTCAGCAGCAGCAGACCTGGGCCACGGGGCTCTTCATCGGTGCGGGCGCGGGCGTGGCAACCGGCGTGGTGCTGGTGTGGTGAAGGAAGAAGGTGGCGGGAAGGAACGGTGCTCCCTCGACTCCGCTCGGGAGGAACGGTCTCCCCGAGCGAAGTCGAGGGGGCACTGGCTGCGCGAAGAAAAGGTACTCCCTCGACTGCTCTCGGGAGGAACGGTGGTGTTGTGTCTTCTCGTCAGCGCGTGCGAACTCGCGCCGCTCGACGTGAACGGACTTCGCTGCACCGAGAACCGTTCGTGCGGCGAGGGCTTCACCTGCTTCGAAGAACGCTGCTACCGCGAAGGCGAGGTCCCTGAAGAAGACGCGGGCATCGACGCAGGAATGCCCGACGCGGGAATCCCACGCGGCGTGAACCTGCTGAGCAACCCCGGCTTCGAGCAGCTCACCTCCGACGGTGGCGTCGCCTCCTGGCGAGCGACCACGGGCCGCCTGCTCCCCGCCGACGGAGGCCGCTCTGCGCGTCTGCAATCCACCGGCTTTCAACAGACGATGGTGCTCATCCCCACCAACGACGAACTCGGGCCCGAGCTGGGCATGCTCTTTTGCGCCTCACTCTGGGTTCGCTCGGATACGGATGCGGGCGTCGACGTCACCCTCGCCATCCGCGATCGTTTCTTCGACGGCGGGGTCTCGACCAGCTCTGGCACGCGCGCGACCATCCGCACAAGTTGGGTGCAGCTCAAGGAAGAGTTCGCCACCATCGGCCAGAGCACGCTGCAACTTCGCCTCACCACCAACTCGCGGTTCGATGGGGGTGACGGCCTGTATGTGAATGATGGCTGGCTCTCGCGCGCAGAGACTGGCGGGTGTCCGTGAGCTGACATGGAGTACCCTTCGAGCCTGTGGAGCGCGGCTACGAGCTGATCAGGCGGATCGCCGGCGGGGGCATGGGTGAGGTGTTCGTCGCCCGACGCACCGGAGCCGGTGACTTCGAGAAGCGCGTCGCGCTCAAGCTGCTGCTCCCGCATCTGGCGAGCTCACCCAGGCTCGTGCAGGACTTTCATGCAGAAGCGCGCCTCGCCGCGCGCATGCACCACCCGAACATCGTGGAGATCTTCGATGTCGGTGAGGCTGACGGCCGGCCGTTCATCGCGATGCAGTTGGTCGATGGCGTGACGCTCAGCCGGTTGATGCGCGAGGTGCAGAAGTGCGGTGATCGGTTGCCTCTCCACCTGGCGCGGTTGATCGGCACCGGGCTGTGCGAGGCGCTCACGTATGCACACGCGCTGACCGATGGGCAGGGCAGACCGCTGCGCGTGGTGCACCGCGATGTGACGCCAGGCAACGTGCTGGTCTCTCGTAATGGAGCGGTGCTGCTCACCGACTTCGGCATCGCGCGCGTGCGTGATGGCTCGTTGACGGACCCCGGCGTGCTGCGCGGCAAGGCGGCGTATCTGGCTCCGGAGCAGGTGCTCAACGACGCTCCGACCGATGCGCGGGCCGACATCTATTCAGCAGCGCTCACGTTGTACGAGGCGATCACCGGCACGCATCCGTACAAGCGCGAGTCGCTGAACGACGCGGTGGCGGCGGTGATCAAGGGTGAGGTTCCCCGCGTCGAGACGTTGCGATCCGACATCACGCCGCGGCTCGCAGCTGCGCTGCATCGAGGGCTGGCGAGGAAGCCAGAGGATCGGTTCGCGGTGGCGAAGGAGCTGCGGGAGGCGTTGGCTGATGGTCCCGTCGCCACAGGTCCAGAGTTGGCGGAGTACGTGATGCGGTATTGCGCTGATTCGCTTGCGCAGCCGCTTCAGCCTGAAGAGCCGACGGGGCAGGGAACACGATCGGTGGTGATGATCACGCCGACGCAGCTTCAGCTCCCGGAAGAAGTCGTGGTGCTGGCGGCGCAGCGTCGCAGTCCGTTGTTGTTCGGCGTGCCGTTGCTCATGGTGCTTCTCGGCTTCGGTGGGTGGTTTGCGCTGCGGGCTCCTGAGCCGGTGGTGATCGCTGCTGAGGTGAAGGCTCCAGAGGTGATCGCGGCGTTGCAGGTGGAGGAGCCGCCTGCTCCAGAGCCCGTACCCGTGGATCGTGCGGTTGCGCCTCCGCCTCCGCCGAAGCGCGTGGTGAAGCGTGTTGCGGCTCCGCCTTTGGCGATGCGTGTGGGGTATCTGACTGCCGATGCTTCGCCGTGGGCCGAGGTGTTGTTGTCGGGGCGTGTGATCGATCGCACTCCGTTCGTTCGGTATCCGCTGCCGGCTGGGAAACACACGCTCGTGTTTCGCGGGCCAGGTGGGGCAGTGGAGGAACGCGCGGTGTCCATTTCGGCGGGGAAGATCACCGCGGTTCGCGTGGATTTCTGACTCCTCCTTCGAGAGTTGGAGCGGCGCACCGAAGCGGAGAGTCGACGCGCGAGCCAACCTTCGCTTTGTCATCAAAATCCCTGAGCCCGTGATCCCCCCCCGGGGGGGCCGCCCCTCAGGGATTTTGATGACAAAGCGCGAGTTGGCTCGCGGCCTGCGCAGAAACTCACTTGCTCAAGGCCTGCTTCAACGCGTGTACGCAAGCCTCCGCGCCAAAGGGCCAGTTCATTTCCGCACCGGGAACTGTGCGACCAGACCGGCCGCCTTCCCCAGAGCAGGCCTGTCAGTGCACGGCCCAGCGCGACCACCTGCCGCGCCGCCGCCATCTGCGCCTCGACCTGCGCATCCGTCTTCGTCGCGTCGGGCTGCGGGGAGCACAGGGGCGTAGGCGTTCAGCCCACTGAGCACTGCCGTGAACACCCAACATGCTTCAGGTGGCACTTCGTCAGTCCATCTTCAATCCGCAAGCCTATGGAACTCCTTGGTTTTCACCCGGCTTTCGCGTTGCAGCATCGGCCGATAATGCGGACCGTCTCTTCCATTCTCCTGCTGGCCCTGCTGCCTGCCTGCGAGGGGAGCATTCTGGGTGACCGCCCCGAGCTGCCTCTTCAGACCGAGCTGCCCGTCACCCCGCTGATGCCTCCCGTCGAGCCCGTCGAAGTGCTGCCCGACTTCGTGCCCGCTCGCCTGAGGCCCCGGCTGTTGCTCGCGGCTCAGTACAAGAACGCCGTCGCCGATCTGCTCGGTGAGGCCGCCGCTGCCGCCGTCACTGCGCCGCGCGATGTGCCCGTGAACGGCCTGACCGCGATCGGCGCCACGCAGCTCGCCATCTCTTCGGCGGTCGTCGAAGCGTACGAAGTGAACTCGTACCTCGCGGCTCAGGCTGCGTTGACTGCGCGCCGTTCAGCGTTGATCACCTGCGCGCCGTCTTCGCCCACCGATGCGACGTGCATGCGGCAGCTCGCGCAGCGTTTCGTGCCCCGCGCCTTCCGTCGCCCTGCCACCGAAGTCGAGCTCACCCGCTGGACCCAGCTCGGCGTGACCGTCGCCACCGCCTATGCCGAGTTCGATCGCGGCGTGGAGTTCATGCTCGCAGGTCTGCTCCAGTCGCCCGCCTTCCTCTATCTCGATGAGGTCGGTTCGCCCGACGCTGCCGACGCCGCGCGCCGCAACCGCACGCCGTGGGAGCTGGCCAGCCGCCTCTCGTTCTTCCTCACCAACGCGCCACCCGACGACGAGCTGCTCGCCGCCGCGGCCAACGGTGCACTCGCGGATGACGCCGGCGTTCGAGCCCAGGCTCAGCGCTTGTTGCAGAAGCCGGAAGCCCGCCGCGCGATGACGCAGCTGTTCGATGAGATCCTCGACCTCTCTCATCTCGATGGCCTCGCGAAAGACGCGAACACCTTCCCCGGGTTCCAGTCCGTGCTCGGGGCCTCGATGCGCGAAGAGACGCAGCGCACGCTGCTCGATCTCAGCTTCGATCGCCCGACCGACTTCCGGCAGATTTTCACCAGCCGCACCACCTTCGTCGACGCCGCGCTCGCGCAGCACTACGGCATGGCGCCTGTGACCGGTTGGACCACCGTGCAACTGCCGGCCGAGCGCGCGGGTCTCTTCACGCAGGCAAGCTTCCTCTCGCTGCAAGCGCACCCTTCGGCGAACTCGCCCACCCATCGCGGCCGCTTCATTCGCGAGCGGCTGCTCTGCTCGACGATTCCCGCACCGCCGCCTGAAGTGAGCACCACCTTGCCGGCGGCGCCGCCCAACATGCCGCGCACGTTGCGCCAGCGCGTCGAGCTTCACATGCAGAACGCGTCGTGCAGCGGGTGTCACCAGATGATGGATCCCATCGGCTTCGCCTTCGAAGGCTTCGACGCCATCGGCCGCAAGCAGGTGCTCGACAACGGGTTGCCCATCAACTCTGCGGGCAAGCTCGACGATCGCGGCACGTTCACCGACGCAGCCGGCCTCATGAACGTGATGCACGACGATCCGCGCGTGATGTCGTGCCTGACGCGCGTGGTGTTCCGCCAGGGCGTCGGTCACGTCGACCTGCGCTCCGAAGCGCGCCCGCTGCGCGCCGCTGAAGAGGCCTTCATCGCTTCGGGCTATCGATATCAGTCACTGCTCGAGGCGCTGGTCGCGTCAGAAGCCTTCCGCACCGGCATCCTGGAGACGCCATGATCTTCGTCGTTCTGCCTCGGCCAGATGTCCGCTTCGCTCCCCTCTGTCTCGCGCAGCGTTTCGCTGCTACCGGCGGCACTCCATGATTTTCGTCGTTCTGCCTCGGCCAGATGTCCGCTTCGCTCCCCTCTGTCTCGCGCAGCGTTCCGCTGCTACCGGCGGCACTCCATGACGTTCCGACTCTCTCGCCGCCGCCTGCTTCGGGGCGTGGGCGCTGCGCTCGCGCTCCCCACCCTCGAGGTCATGCTCGATGGCTCTGGCCTCGCGTTCGCTGACGGCACGCCGCCGCCACGCCGCTTCATCACCTGGTTCTTCGGCAACGGCGTCATCCGCAGCAAGTGGAAGCCCGTGCAGGTCGGCAACACGTACACCGTCAGCGAGCAGCTCGCGCCGCTGCTCGACGTGCGCGACTACGTCTCGGTGATCTCCGGCTTCAACGTGAAGACGCCCAACGTGCGTGGCCATCACAACGGAGCGGCCGCGCTGCTCTCGGGCGCACCGTTGATTCCGCTCGACCCGGGCGGGGCTGGGTACAACTCCAAGTTCGGCATGATGTCGATCGACCAGGTCGCTGCTGACGCGATCGCGGGCACCACCACCTTCAAGTCGCTGCAGCTCGCGGTCTCCAAGCGCTACACCACCGGTGAAGGCCCCACGCTCGCGAACATGTCGCACCGCGGGCCTGATTCGCCGATGCCGCAAGAGACCAACCCCGCGCGGCTCTTCAACGCGCTCTTTGCCGGCTTCACCCCGAGAGACCCGCGTGATCCCCGCGACGCGATGCGGGCCAACGTGCTCGACGTCGTGAAGGATGACGCGAAGACGTTGCAGGCAAGGCTCGGCTCGACCGACAAGCAGCGGCTCGAGGCGCACCTCACCGGCATCTCCGAGCTGCGGACCCGCGTGCTCGCGTTGCCGCCCGTCTTCACCTCGTCGTGCGTGAAGCCGACCACCCCCACGCAGGCCAACACCGACGTCGGAGGGGTCGAGCCCATCGAAGCCGTGTCCACCGTGATGAGCGACCTGCTCGCGATGGCCTTCGCGTGCGATCTCACCCGCGTCGCCTCGTTTCAGTTCTCGGGCTCGGTCGGCGCGCACTGCTTCAAGTTCCTCACCCCGAACGAAGCGCGTGACAGCGAACACTCCATCACGCACGAGGCCACGCAGCAGGACAGGGTGAACCAGGCCGTCATCTTCACCATGAAGAACTTTGCGTACACGCTCAAGGCGCTCAAGCGCACGCTCGAGGGCACGGGCAACGTGCTCGACAACACCGTAGCGCTCTGCACCAGCGACGTGGCCGAAGGGCTCGATCACTCCATCAACGACTACCCCGTGCTGCTGGCGGGGAAGGGGGGGGGGGCCTTGCGCTCCGGCCATCACTTCCGCTCGGGCACGGGCCGCAACACGAGCGACATCTTGCTGACGGCCATGCGGGCGCTCGGTACGAACGCCACCTCGGTGGGCGCGGCCTCGGGCCTGAGCACCACGCCCATCACCGAGCTGCTGGTCTGACTTCGAGCGAAGGCGTATCTGTGCATCACCCAGATGGAAGAGCCGCGCACCGACACCATCGATCCCAGCCTGCTCAGCGCGGCGCCGCAGCCGGTGCGGCTGGTGGTGCTGGCCGGCCCTGACTTTGGCCTGCAGCTCGAGGTGCGCGATGGCACCGTGCTCGTGGGCACCCACGCCGATTGCCAGCTCAAGCTCACGGACGCCGGCGTCTCCCGCAGGCACCTGAGCCTCGAGCTCACCACCACGCGCGTGAAGGTGAACGATCTCAACTCGAAGAACGGCACGCGGTATCTGGGCGCAAAGTTCACCCGGCTGGAAGTTCCGCTCGGGGCGAGCCTGGAGCTCGGCGGCACCACGCTGGCGGTGCTCCCGTTGCTGCGCCCCGGTGCCTTGAGTGAAAAGCAGTCGCTGGGTGAGCTGCGCGGCCGTTCGCCTGCGATGCGCCGTTTGTTTGCGCAGCTCGAGCAGGTCGCGGCCACCGATGCGTCGTGTCTGGTTCGTGGAGAGACCGGCACCGGCAAAGAGCTGGTCGCCCGCACGCTTCACGCGCTGTCGCTTCGTGCCAGCGGGCCGATGGTGGTGGTCGACTGCGGGAGCATCACCTCGTCGCTCGTGTCCTCCGTGCTCTTCGGTCACGTGCGCGGCGCCTTCACCGGGGCCGTGAAAGACAGCATGGGGCTCATCGAGGCGGCCCACGGAGGCACGTTGTTCCTCGATGAGGTGGCCTCGCTCCCGGCCGAGGTGCAGCCGGTTCTTTTACGCGTACTCGAGGCGCGCACGTTTCAACGGGTCGGTGAAGGCAAGCAGCGCACGGCGGACTTCCGGGTGGTCGCGGCGACGACCGAGGATCTGCAGGCGGCGGCGAAGGCGGGCCGCTTCAGGATGGATCTGTATTTTCGGCTCGCGTCGATCACGCTCGAGCTGCCGCCGCTGCGAGATCGCCTCGACGACGTGGCCCTGCTCGCTCAGCACTTCGCCACTGCAGCCGGTGCGAAGACGCCGCTGCCGGCTTCGGCGCTGGCGGGGCTGTCGGCGTGGCGGTGGCCCGGCAACGTGCGTGAGCTCAAGAACGCGGTGGAGCGCGCGGTGACGTTTGGTGAAGCGCCGCTTCCTGATCAACCGGCGGTGACGTCGAAGGAAGACTTTCATCAGGCGCGCGACAAGGCGTTGGCCGCGTTCGAGAAAAGTTATCTCGAGGCGCTGCTGGAGAAGCACCAGGGCGCGGCGTCAGCGGTGGCGCGTGAGGCTGGCATTGCGCGGAGCTACTTGTACAAGTTGCTCGAGGCGCACGGGTTGTCGCCAGAGAAGTACCGCTAAGGCGGCTGGGCGAATTTACGTTTCCACCTGGTGCCTCGACTGGGCTCGGGGAGACCGGTGATGGAACCCGATTCCTATTTCCACCGACCCTCTCGGGGCGAACGGTGGTGAACACTTGAGTGCTCAGGTGAGGGCGCATCCCCCCACTCTGGCCAGGGCGATGTCACAGGAAAATGCCCTGAATTCATGCGCTTGACCGCTGGTCGAGGGGTTGCAAAAAGCGCGCGCATGCCCCGCATTCCATTCGCGTTGTGCCTGATCGCCCTGGCCGGCTGCGAGGGCTTCATTGCTGCACCCGACTGGGTCCCTGGCGAGGCGCCGACCACGCCGCCCGTGCGTCCTCCGCTGCAGCAGCCGGTGGAGCCTGAGGTCGACTTCTGCGAGCCCGCGCGCACCGACGTCGGCCGCGTGACGCTGCGCCGCTTGAACCGCTTCGAATACGACTCCACGGTGCGCGACCTGCTCGGCGACACCACCCGCCCGGCGAACGCTTTCCCGGCTGACGACTACGGCCACGGCTACGACAACCAGGGCGACGTGCTGAGCACCGCACCGTTGCTGGTGGAGAAGTACGACGCCGCCGCGCTCAAGCTGGCGAAGACCGCGCTCGCCGCGGAGTACCGCCCGGGCTTCTCGACCCGGCTGCCGGCCACCTCGATGACTGCGTCGACGGGCGCCGAGTCGGGCTCGGCCTGGAACCTGTACACGAACGGCACGCTCATCGGCTCGGTGACGGTCACCACCGCGGGCACGTACACCTTGAACGTGCGCGCCTACGAGTCGGCCGCTGGCCCCGAGCGTTCGCTGATGTCGTTCCTCGTCGACGGCGTTGCGCAGGGCGCGTCGGCCTCCGTGGCCGCGACGAGTGCTTCGCCGCAGACCTACAACCGCCAGGTGACGCTGACCGCCGGCACGCACACCATCGGCGCGGGCTTCTTGAACGACTTCTATCTCGCTCCCGACGACCGCAATCTCTTCATCGAGTACGTCGAGCTGACGCGGCCTGCTTCGGGTTCGCCCACCGCCACCTCGCGGCTGCTGACCTGCGACCCCGTCGCGGGCGGCGCGACGTGCGTGCGCACCATTCTGGCCACCTTCGGCCGCAAAGCCTGGCGCCGGCCGCTGGTCGAGACCGAGCTGAACCGCCTCGTCTCGCTGGTCACGCTGGCTCAGACCGAAGGCGACGGGGTGCAGACGGGCCTCGAGCTCGCGCTGCAGGCGGTGCTGCTCTCGCCGCACTTCCTCTTCCGCGTCGAGGCCGACCTCTCCACCGAGCCGCGCGCGCTCGACGATCACGAGCTGGCCGCGCGGCTGTCTTATTTTCTCTGGGCCTCCACGCCTGACGCCGAGCTCAACACGCTGGCCGACAACGGCACGCTGCGCGCTCAGTTGGAGCCGCAGGTGCGCCGCATGCTCGCCGACGCGCGCGCCGATTCGCTCAGCTCGCAGTTCGCCGGGAGCTGGTTGTGGTCGCGTGGCGTGGAAGAGGCCTCACCGGATCCGGTGATGTTCGCGGCCGTCACGCCTTCGCTCAAGGCAGCGATGAAGGCGCAGACCGAGGCGTTCTTCGCCACCTTCTACAAGGAAGACCGCAGCGCGCTCGAGCTGCTCACCGGCACCGACTCGTTCATGACCGACGAGCTCGCCGCGCACTACGGAGTACCCGCGCCCGGCTCGACCACGCTGACCCGCGTGCGAAACGTGCCCGAGAATCGCCGCGGTCTGCTCGGTCATGGCGGCCTGCTCACCGTCACCTCGCAGCCCACCCGCACCTCACCGGTCAAACGCGGCAAGTGGGTGATGTCGCAGTTGATGTGCATGGAGCCGCCCCCACCCCCCGCGGAAGTCGAAGCCTTCGCGCTTTCCACCGCGCCCACCGGTACGCTGCGCCAGCAGTTCGAAGCGCACCGCAGCAAGCCTGAGTGCAAGGGGTGTCACGCGATGATGGACCCGCTGGGTTTCGGCCTCGAGAACTACGACGCCGTCGGTCACTACCGCACCACCGACAACGGCGGCTTCGCCATCGACAGCAGCGGCGTGCTCTTCGACGGCCGCAAGTTCAACGGCCCGAAGGAACTCTCTGAGACGGTCAGCATGGATCCGAAGTTCGCTGACTGCACCGCGCGCCAGGTCTTCACCTACGCGCTGGGCCGTGCGCCCATCTCGACCGATGAGTGCACCATCAAGAACATGACCGCCGCCTTCACGCAGAATGGTCACCGCCTGCCTGCGCTCATCGCCGCCCTGGTGACGAGCCCCACCTTCACGTCGCGCCGCGGAGAAGCACCATGAACTTCGTCGTTCTGCCTCGGCCAGATGTCCGCTTCGCTCCCATCTGTATCGGAGGCACGCGATGAGTCGCTTTCACCTCTCTCGCCGAACGCTGCTGCGCGGTCTGGGCACCGCCCTCGCGCTCCCCACTCTCGAGGTGATGGTGCCTTCGGTGGCGCGCGCGCAGTCGATGCTGCCCAAACGCTTCGTCGCCTTCTACGTGCCGTGCGGCATCCGCATGAACCGGTGGACGCCCGCCGCGACCGGCGCGAACTACGCGCTGAGCTCGATCCTCGCTCCGCTGGGCGCTTACAACGGGCAGCCTTCGATTCAGCAAGACACGCTGGTGCTCACCGGCCTCGCCAATCGCCCCGCGCGCCCCGATGGCCCGGGCGATCACGCGTCAGGCACTGGCGCCTTCATCACCAACGCGCACCCGTTCAAGACCAACGGCACCAACATCAGCAACGGCATCTCGATCGATCAGGTGCTCGCGAACGCCTGGCGTGGCCGCACCCGCTACGCCTCGCTGGAGCTGGGTCACGATGGTGGCGCCGCTTCAGGTGACTGCGACTCGGGGTACTCTTGCGCGTACGCACGCAACATCGCGTGGGCCTCGGCGACCCAGCCGCTCGCCAAGGAGACCAACCCGCAGGCCGTGTTCGATCGCCTGTTCGCCGGCGTCGATCCGGATCAGACCGCGGACGCCGTGGCCAAGCGCAAGAAGTACCGCCAGAGCGTGCTCGACGCGGTGAAGGAAGACACCGTCTCGCTCGAGGGCAAGCTGGGCTCGACCGACAAACGAAAGCTCGCTGAGTACCTGAACGGCGTGCGTGAGCTCGAGGTGCGCATCGCCTCGGAGCAGCCGTCGGTCTGCGCGCCCGGCGTGCGCCCGCCCGCGTGGACTGACATTCGCGACAAGGCGGATCAGTTCCTCGACCTCATCGCGTTCGCTTTCCAGTGCGACCTCACCCGGTCGATCACGTACATGCAGCAGAACGCGGGCAGCGGGTACGTGTACCGCTTCCTCAACGTGAACGGCTCGCCCATCACTGAAGGGCATCACTCGCTGTCGCATCACGGCGGCGACGTCGCGAAGAACGACGCGCTCGAGGCGATCGGCCAGTGGGAGGTCGAGCAGTTCGCCAAGCTGGCTCGCAAGCTCAAGGCGATCCGCGAAGTGGATGGCTCGACGGTGCTCGACAACTCAGCGCTGTTCTTCTCGAGCGAGATTGAAGATGGCGACAGCCACAGCCACTTCAACATGCCGGTGCTCGTCGCCGGCAAGGCGGGCGGGGCGCTGCGAACGGGTCAGCACCTGCGCTTCCCTGATCAGCCGTCGGTGGGAAATCTGTTCGTCAGCCTCGCGCAGACGATGGGCGTGAACCAGGCCAGCTTCGGCGACAGCACGGGCACGTTGCCTGGCCTCGTGTGAACTGGCACCAGCGGCTCCCTCTCCCCCGGAGACTGGTGAAATAGGTGGCTCGACTCCGTTCAGCCCGAGAGGGTTGGCGGAAATAGGAATCGGGTTTCATCACCGGTCTCCCCGAACGCAGTCGAGGGGGCACTTGCCGCTCGAAGGCGAGGTAATCCCTCGACTCCGCTCGGGATGAACGGTGAGCGCTCCTTATTTCGATCAACCCTGCGAGGGCACTTCGACCTCGCGCAACAAGTGGCGAACGGTGCATACCTTCATTCGCTCAATTCGCTACAAGGCCGCCCGTGACTGAACACCGGCGCGGCGTTGTGTGGGGCGTGAGCGCCTATTTGATGTGGGGGCTCTTTCCTCTCTACTGGCCGCTGCTCAAGCCCATCGGCGCCCTTGAGATCCTCGCGCACCGCGTGGTGTGGTCACTGGGCGTGGTGCTCGTGCTGCTCGTGGTGACCGGCAAGCTCGGCTGGTTGCGGCAGGCCGCGCGCTCGAAGTTGGCCTGGCTCACGCTCGCGGCGGTGCTCGTCTCGTTCAACTGGCTGCTCTACATCTGGGCTGTCAACGCAGGTCACGTGGTGGAGACCTCGCTGGGCTACTTCATCAACCCGCTCATTTCGGTGTTGCTCGGCGTCACCTTCCTGGGTGAGCGGCTGCGCCGCGGCCAGTGGCTCGCGCTGGGTGGTGCGCTGGTGGCGGTGCTGGTGCTCAGCGTCGACTACGGGAGACCGCCGTGGATCGCGTTGGGCCTGGCGCCCTCCTTCGCGCTGTACGGCTTCGTGAAGAAACGCGCGGGCGTCGGTGCGGTGGAGAGCCTGAGCTTCGAGACCTCCGTGTTGCTGACCCCGGCGTTGATCTACCTCTTGGTGCTCGAGGTGCAGGGCGCGGGCTCGTTCGGTCACGTACCGCTCGCGCGTGAGCTGCTGCTCGTGGGAGCGGGCGTGATGACCGCGTTACCGCTGGTCGCCTTCGGAGCCGCTGCCAACCGCGTGCCGCTGAGCACATTGGGCGTGTTGCAATACTTCGCGCCCACGCTGCAGTTCTTATGCGGGGTGTTCTTCTTTCACGAGCACATGTCGTCGCTGCGGTGGACCGGCTTCGGGCTCATCTGGCTGAGCCTCGTGTTCTTCGCGATGGAAGGGTTCATCAATGCGTCCAGGGCCGCAGCGGCTGTTCCGCGGTGAGCTTGCGCGCCGCGATGGTGCCCATGAGGCGATCCCAGAGGCTGAAATAAAGGCCGAAGTGGGTGTCGAGCCGCACGTGATGGCGGTTGTGCATGCTGGCAAAATTCAGCCACTTGAGCAGTGGGTGGGTCTGCCAGTGGAGCGGCGCAGGCTCGACGCCGCAATGGCCCAGCACGTTGACGAAGATGGCCAGAAACGAGAACGCCAACCACACCAGGGAAGGAATCGGCACGAGACTCAACGGCACGGCCCAGATGACCTGCATCACCGCTTCCAGCGGGTGAAACGCGAGCGCCGCGAAGGGCGAAGGGTTGGTGGAGCGGTGATGCAGCGCGTGCACCCGCGGGAACACCAGAGGGTGATGGAGCAAGCGGTGCGACCAGTAGAAGTACGTGTCGTGAATGAGCACCACCAGGCCCAGCCACGCGAAGAACTCCAGCGCTCCGGTCAGGGGAATCGGGTGCTGCCCGCCGAACACCACGCCGAACAGCGTGCCGAAGAGGATGGCGGTGACGGCCGAGGCGAGCACTTCGCGCTGAAGGTCTTCTCTGCGAAAGGGTGCGGCTTGAAGGCGTCGCGCTGCGGTCACGGGGTTGCGCTTCCACCCAAAGAAGAAGAGCCAGGCGCCACCGGCCGACAGCAGGTAGCGCCCGAAGTGCAGGGCGATCAACATCATGACGAGCGTGGAAGTCGGCATCAAAGTGCTCCTTCTCCCTGCGGAGGAAACTGTTGAAGTTCGTGCTGAGCGGAGTCGATTCTGACCGATCCAGAAACCACCGTTCGCATCGAGCGCAGTCGAGATGCCATTGCTGCGCGATGCGCAAGTGCTCCCTCGACTTCGCTCGGGAGGACCGCTTGTTCTTCGGAAAGAAATCGCTGGCGACGCCGGTCTCCTGATCAAGAAGACCGGTTTGAACGTGGCGAAGCGGGCACTCCGGTAGCTGAGCCCGGCTCCGCGCCTCTACGCGGCGTGGCAGGAGTTCACCCCGCGGCGTAGCCGCCCGTGACGCCAATGAGAAAAATGGGCCCACCAGGATTCGAACCTGGAACCAAGCGGTTATGAGCCGCCAGCTCTACCGTTGAGCTATGAGCCCGTTCGCTTCGCCTGACGAACGCGAGGCACCCTACCAGACGGAAGCCGCGTGCCTACCAGAGCCCGACAGAAGCGAGAGACCTATCACCACGGCGATCTCTCAAACGCCCTGGTCGCGGCCGCGCTCGACATCATCGGCAAGGAAGAACAGCTCACCCTGCGCGAAGTGAGCCGCCGCGTGGGCGTCAATCACCGCGCTATCTACCGGCACTTCGCCGATCTCACCTCACTGCTCGCCGCGGTGGCCGAGCAGGGGTACCGCCAACTGCTCGTGGCACTCGAGGAAGCGCTCGCTTCGGTGAAGCGCGCACCGCCCGAGAAGCGCATGGAGGTGCTCGCCACCACCTACGTCGCCTTCGCGATCGATCACTCCGCGCACTACCGCATCATGTTCGGCCGAAGGCTCAACGAAGACGGCCGCTTCCCGATCCTCGAAGAGCTCGTGCTCCGCGCGTTCGAGATCATCGACGCCGAGGTGCTCGCCGGCATCGAGTCAGGTCGCTTCGTCGCGCGCCCCCGCCGCGAGCTGGTCTTCGCCTTCTGGAGCCTCGCCCACGGCTTCGCGAGCCTCGCCCTGGTTCGAAGGATCAAGGTCAAGCGCGTGCTGGTCGACCCCTACGTCAGGCAGATCGTCGCGCCCTTCATCGCCGGCCTGCGCGCCCTCTGAACAATCGCAGTCGCGCGATGGCCTCTCGTGGCCTCCTCCAGACTTCGCGGACACCCCGAGGGGCGGACCATGAAGCGGGCCGTGTCGCCGACGCGGCTCTCAACTGGGCGATCCCCTCAGTGGTGCGGGGCATTCTCGACCGCTTCCCGAACGACTCGAAGCGCCACGTGCGCAAGTTCTTTGGTGTCGCGGCTGAAGTGCCAGGGCAGCTCCCAGGCCGAACTCTTCAGCACGGATTTCTAGCGAGGCTTGAAATCTTCAGGGGCTGGGTCTTATGTCTCCGATGGAGACTTTCCCCCCATGAAAGACGCGATTCGCATCACCGCTTCCGATGGATACGCGCTCGCTGGCCACGTCAGCGGCGCGGGGAAACAGGGCCCGGTCATCTTGGTCAATGGGGCCACCGGCGTGCGCCAGCAGTATTACGGCCGCTTCGCCACCTGGGCGGCAGAGCAGGGCGCCACCGTGCTCACCTGGGACTACCGCGGCATCGGCGAATCACGGCCGCACCGCCTGCGCGGTTTTCCCGGCACCATGCGCGACTGGGGTCACCACGATCTCGAAGGCGTCATCCGCTTCGCCGCCCGTGAGTGGAGCGGCCGCCCCCTGGTCGCCATCGGCCACAGCGTCGGAGGCCAACTGCTGGGCCAGCCTGCGAGCAACGCGCTGTTCACCCGCGCGGTCACCGTCGGCAGCCAGTTCGGTTCGTGGCGGCTGTGGCCGGGCCCGCGCAAGTGGGCGTTGGCCGGGCTCTGGTACGGCCTGATGCCCACCGTCACTCATGCGCTGGGCTACTTCCCGGGCTCGCTGGGCATCGGCGCGGATCTCCCCAAGGAGGTCGCGCTGGAGTGGGCTCGCTGGTGCCGCAGCCGCGACTTCGTCCTCGCTCACGGCGTGGCGCGCGAGGGCTACTCTCGCCTGAAGATCCCCGTGCTCGCGTACAGCTTCACCGACGACACGTACGCTCCGAAGGCCGCCGTCGACGCGCTGCACGCGCTGTACGTGAACGCGCAGGTCGAACGCCGTCACCTCGCTCCGCGAGAGCTCGGCATGAAGCAGGTCGGTCACTTCGGGTTCTTCAAAGAGACCTACCGCGCGACGTTGTGGGCGCGCCTGGGCGAGTTCGTCTTCGGGGCGCGCGCAACCCAACGTCAGGCAGTCGCGGCCGACTAACATCGAAATAGCGAACGGACACCGCTCATCCCCAAGCGGAGTCGGGGGATTGCCTCTCCTTCGCACTGCAAGTGCCCCCTCGACTGGGCTTTGGGGAGACCGGTGATGGAACCCGATTCCTATTTCCAAAGACCCTCTCGGGCTGAACGGATTTCGGCCAGTTCCGTTCGTGCCGCCGAGCGCTGAACCCGAACGTGGCCGCTCTTCAAGCGCACCAGCTTCACGCCTTCCTTCGCCAGGTGTCGCGCCTGCGCTGCCGCCACCTGAGGCGCGAGCGAGCCGTCACTGCGCAGCACCCGCCACCACGGAAGTCCTTCGAGTCGGTGCAGCGCCTGCACCACCGCGCGTGCCGCTCCGGGTTTCCCCGACATCAACGCCACCCGCGCGTAGCTCGCCGTCTGCCCCTTCGGAATGCTGCGCACCGCACGATCGACCGCGGTCAACCAGGGGGAAAGGGTCGTCGTCTTCTTCATGAAGGAACCGCGAACCCGCCGTGGAGCCGCGCAGCGCGAGCCATCGCATTGTTCCTCCCATGGCGGGCGTCATTCACGCGCGGTTCTCAGCTGTGATGGAGAACTGCATGGCTTGCCATGTGGCGTTCAAGAAGTAGCAAGGCCGCCCTCATCGACTGAGTGGCGGCCTCGAACTTCCTCACCCTGACCCTCTCCCAGAGGGAGAGGGAAAGAGTTTTACTGGCCTTCGACGAAGCTGCGCAGCCGCTTGCTGCGCGACGGGTGACGCAGCTTGCGCAGCGCCTTCGCTTCGATCTGACGAATGCGCTCGCGCGTCACCTCGAAGTCCTGACCCACCTCTTCCAGCGTGTGGTCCGACTTCTCGCCGATGCCGAAGCGCATGCGGAGCACCTTCTCTTCACGCGGCGTGAGCGTGGCGAGGACCTTTCGGGTCTGCTCGGCCAGGTTCATGTTGATGACCGCCTCGTCGGGCTTCACGTGCGCCTTGTCTTCGATGAAGTCGCCGAGGTGAGAGTCTTCCTCTTCACCGATGGGCGTCTCCAGCGAGATGGGCTCCTTGGCGATCTTCAAGACCTTGCGGACCTTGTCGAGCGGGAGCTCCATCTTCTCGGCGATCTCTTCTGGCGTCGGCTCGCGGCCGATCTCCTGAACGAGGTAGCGCGAGGTGCGGATGAGCTTGTTGATCGTCTCGATCATGTGCACCGGAATACGAATGGTGCGGGCCTGATCGGCGATGGCGCGGGTGATGGCCTGGCGGATCCACCACGTGGCGTACGTGGAGAACTTGTAGCCACGTTTGTACTCGAACTTATCCACGGCCTTCATCAGGCCGATGTTCCCTTCCTGGATGAGGTCGAGGAACTGCAGGCCGCGGTTCGTGTACTTCTTGGCGATCGAGACCACGAGACGGAGGTTCGCCTCGACCAGCTCGCTCTTCGCGCGCTCAGCCCGGCGCTCGCCGACCCGAATCGCCTCGTACTTCTCGCGCAGCAGCACGATCTCCATGCCCGCGTCTTCTTCGACCTTCTTGATCCGGCGCAGCGAGGTGCGCACGTCACGGTCGAGCGACTCCATGTGCTCTTCGGTGATGTTCAGCCGGCGCTGCAGGCGCTTGGCGGCGGGCGGGTTGCCCACGGCCTCTTTGAGCGCGACCTTCAGATCGTTCAACGGAATGCCGTACTGGCGCTGCAGGTCACGCAGCTCTTCTTCGGCGCGATCGACGGCGTCGATCATGCCCTTGACGTGCTCGGCGATGCGGTCGACGGCCTTCTTCGACAGGCGCATCTCTTCGACCTGGCCCATCATCTTCTCGCGGAGCTCTTTGTCTTCCTGCTTGAGCTCTTTCTTCTTCACCTCAGACAGCTTCTTGCGACCGTTCTGGTCTTCGAAGTTGTCCTCGACCTCCTTGTAGAGCTTCTTGAGCTTGTCGAGCTGCTTGCAGAGGTTCTCGATGCGGTTGGTCTCAGCCGCGTTGAGCTGGATCTCTTTCGCGCCTTCGGCGTCGACCTCAGCCTCGGGCTCGAACTCGCTCTCTTCCTCTTCCTCGCGCTGCGGCTCTTCGGGCGCGTCCTTGAACACTTCGCGCACGCGGAGCTTGCCGGTCTTCAGGCGAGGCCCGATGTCGAGCATCTCGTTGACCGCGACCTTGCAGTCGAGCAACGCGCGCATCACGTCTTTCTCGCCATCCTCGATGCGCTTGGCGATTTCGACTTCGCCTTCACGGGTCAAGAGCGAGACCGAGCCCATCTTGCGCAGGTAGAGCCGAACGGGGTCGTTCGACTTGGTGCCGGCGTCGTCGGCAGACTTGGCAGCGGGGCGGCCAGGAACGGTGGTGGCGGCGGCGGCGGGCTTCTCGTCGTCGTCGTCGTCGTCGTCCTCCTCTTCCTCGGCGGCGTCTTCTTCGGCGGCCACCGTGGGCTTGACCTCGACGGTGCCTTCCGACTGCTTCTGCGCGTCGACCACTTCGACGTCGTTGTCGCCGAACATCGACATGACGTCGTCGATCTGCTCGGGCGAGACCGCGTCACCGGGCAGCGCGTCGTTCACCTCGTCGAAGGTGACGAAGCCTTTCTGCTTACCGGCGGCAAGAAGGTCCTGGACCTCTTTGCGCTCGTGAACGGGGTCTTCCTGGTCATCGTCTTTCTGGGCGTCGGCGTCGACTTCGGCGCCCCCCATCATCTCGATGGCCTTCTCTTCGACCTCGTCGTCCGAGACCTCGGTCGAGCCCTTGCCGCGCTTCTTGAGCTTTTCCTTGGCCAGCGCCGTGGCGTCGGCTGACTGCACCGCGTGAGCAGCAGCGATCGAGCGGGCTTCGCTCTTGCGCTTCTTCTCTTTGTCCTTGGCCTTGTCCTCAGCCTTCTTCTTCTTCTCCAGATCCTTCTTGGAACTCTTGGAGTTGGTCGACGCGTGCTTCGTGGCCATGAAAGGTGGTCTCCGACAGGGGAACGAACGCTGCGGTACTGGTGAACCGGCCGCCCTTAGCTCAACTGCAGGGCTTCATACAATGAACCGGTGAGACTTCACTTTTGTGACAGCTGCCTTTTCAGGGCGAGCAGCTCACCCCGTTCGGTCAGGAGGTCACGGGAGTCCTGGGTCAATTCCGAGGTTCCCCCGAGGGTGTTCGCGGTTTCGCGAGCGATGTAACCGAGTCGATCGTCGATGGCGCGCAACTTGAGCCTTTTACAGACCGAGGCGAACGCCTGTTCCAGCGAGTTCTCGTCGGCCGGCAACATGTCTCGGCTTCTGGTGAGGGCGTTTTTGGTGGCCTCGCCGGTCTCATAGAGGGCGTCTTCGACGTTGCCACCCGACTGCAGGGCGGCCACAAGATGCCGTAATCCCATGTGTTTGAGCTCATCGCGGACCCGATGTTCGTCGCGGGCCAGCAGCTTGCGGTCTTTGAGGATCGCCGCCATCCAACTGGCCTCGAGCTGATCAGGCGGCGGCCCCTCAGGCACCTTCGGGGCGGCCGGTTTGGGCACCGCTTTGACCACCGGGGCCTTGTTCCTCAGCGCCGTTTCGAGCTCGGAGGCGGGCAGGGCGAAGTGTTTGGCCATCGCCCCAAACAGCGCGCTTCGGGTCAGCCCCACCGGCACCTGGGCGGCGATCGGCTTGAACCGGTCGAGGGCAGCCATTTTTTCTTCGAATTCGGCGTTCGCGCCCGCCGGCAACAAGGTCATGAACAGGTGCGCGCTCAGCGAAGGTGCCTCGCGCACCAGGTCTTGCACCGCCTCGGCGCCGGCTTTCCGGGCAAACGTATCGGGGTCTTCACCCTGCGGGAGCACGGCCACCCGGCAGTTCACCCCGCCCGCAAACAGCGCTCCAGCCAGCCGCTCGACGGCGTTGCGACCGGCGTCGTCACCATCGAGCAGCAGCACCAGCTCCTTCGCCTCGAGCCGGCCCAGCAGCGCGAGGTGACCCGGAGTCAGCGCGGTCGAGCACAGCGCCAGCGCGTTCTTCACGCCTGCCTGGTGCATGCCGATGGCGTCGAAGTAGCCCTCGCAGAGCACGGCTGACTTCTTCTTTCTGATCTCGTCGCGCGCCTGATCCGTCGCGTAGAGAATGTCTGACTTGCTGTAGAGCCGGTTCTCTTTCGAGTTGAGGTACTTCGGCCCGTCATCACCTTCGAGCAGTCGCCCACCGAACGCGATGGTGCGGCCTTCAGGCGACCGAATGGGGATGATCACCCGGCCGCGGAACATGTCGTAGTAGCCGTCACCCTTGGTGCGCGGCGAACACAGCCCGGCTTTTTCACCGAAGGCCAGCAGGCCACGTTCACGCAGTTGATCAGCCAGCTCCGTCCACGCCAGCGGCGCCCAGCCCAGCCCGAAAGACTTGATGAGATCATCGGTGAGCCCGCGGCCGTGCAGGTAGTCGCGCGCGTGACGACCCACGACGGGGTCCCACAGCCGCTCGACGAAGTGCGTGGCCGCGAAGTCGGTGGCGTCTTTGACCTGCTGCTTCTCTTGCATGCCAGGGTCGACGGCCGCCTCGATGTCGACGCCGAGCTCTTTGGCGAGATCCCGAACCGTGTCGAGGAAGGTCTTGCCCATCAGCCGCTGCACGAAGCTGATGGCATCGCCGCCCGCCTGGCAACCGAAGCACTTGAAGCGCTTCTCGTCGGGCCACACGTAGAACGACGGCGACTTCTCACCGTGAAACGGACACAGGCCCTTGTAGCTGCGGCCTGATTTCTTCAGATCGACCCCGTGGCGTTGCACCAGCGCGATCATGTCGACGCGCTCACGCACCTCCTGAATCTTGGAGTCGGGGATCAGCAAGACGGTTTCAGCCCAACTTACCGAGCTGCGCCTTCACTTCTTCGCTGATGGCCTTGCCCTCGGCCTGCCCTTTGAGGCGGGGCGTGACGATCTTCATCACGTTGCCCAGATCCTTCACGGACTGCGCGCCCGCTTCGGTGATCGCGCGGGCGATCTCGGCGGTGAGCTGCTCGGCGCTCAGCTGCGTCGGCAGGTAGTTCTGGAGAATCGCGATCTCCTTCTCTTCCTTGTCGGCGAGATCGACGCGGTTCGCGGCCTTGTACTCGGCTGCGGCATCGCGGCGCTGCTTCACCTGCGTGACGATCACCTGGATGATCGCGGGCTCGTCGAGCACCTTGTTGGCCGCTTCGACCTCTTTGTACTTCACGGCACTCTTGATCGCGCGAATGGTGGTGAGCTTCAGCTCATCTCTGGCACGCATCGCGTCTTTCAGGTCGGCGTCGAGGCGCTCTCGCAGGGTGGCCATGGTCTTGGTTCCTTTCAACAGGGCTTCAAAACAAAAAACGGAGGTTGGCAGTTGATGCCAACCTCCGTGTACTCCTGACAGCCGTGGGCGGTCAGTAAGACCGGCGATTCTTCTTCACCGCACGCTTCTTCGCTGCGATGGCCTTCTTCTTCTTCTTCACGGAGGGCTTCTCGTAGTGCTCGCGCTTGCGGATCTCGGAAAGGATGCCGGCTTTCTCGGTGGCCTTCTTGAAACGCTTGAGGGCACCTTCGATGGACTCGCCGTCCTTCAGTTTGACTGTGGTCATTTGTCACCTCCTTCCGAGACGTACTGCTTCAGGGTCGAGGCGTGTTGCACAGCCCAAGGGCCCGGTGCAAGCAATCATCTCGAAGTGACGCGGAAGACCGTGCTGCCCAACCGAACGCGCGTGCCCTCAGGCACCTTCCGTTCACCGCTGGGCGGCAACATCGCAAACGTGCCCGCGCGCGCCGACTTGTCGACCACCTCGAGGGCGTTTCCCGCAGGGCGCAGCTCGGCGTGCACCAGGGCGATCGAGTCGTCTTCGGGGAAGCGCACCACGGTGCCTTCGCGCCCGATGGTCACCACGCCCCGCAGCACCCAGGTACGGGCCGCGCGGCCGCCCACCAGCACGTGCTCCAGCCGCCACGAGGCTGCAGGCCGGGGCGCGCCGTAGGCCCAGGGCTGCTCGGCCGGGGCGGTCTCGAGCGGCCCCAGGTACTTGAGCCGCTGCAGGCCCACCGAGAACGAGTCACCGGGCTGCAGGCGCGTCGGTGCGTCGATGCTCACCCAGGTGCCCGAGGCGCTACCGCCATCAGAGATCCACAGCTCGCCGCCCCGCTGAAAGAACGACGCGTGCGCCGACGACATGAAGAGATCTGCTTCGACGTCGAGCACACCCAGGCCCTTGCCGATCAACATCGGGCGTTTGCCCACCGGAAGGTGGGTGCCCAGGTGCGGGCCGGTGAGCACCTCGAGCGACCAGCTCTTCGCCAGCGCAGTGGCTCGGGCCACGGGGTCGAACCGCGGCTGCGTCGACGATCTCGAGGGTTGGGGCGTGTCCTCCACCACGAGGGGAAGGTGTCGATCGGTGCGCTCTTCGCGCTTCGAGGCGATCGCGCTGGGCGTGGAGACGAAGGGCAGCTCAGCGCCGAGCAGCTCGTACGGCGCGAAGGTGCCGGGGATCGTGTTGCGGCGAATGAGGCCGGGAGGCACGTCGCGTTGCAAAGCGGGCAGCGGCTCGAGCGGTGTGCTGGCGGGATCGGAGATCGGGTTCAGCCCCGGGCGAAGCGGCGCCAGGCTGCCGGGGCTGGTGGGCGCGCCGGCCGACTTCATGGCCTGCCGCGCACGCTCATGCGTGGGGTCGATGCGCAAGACCTGGGCGAGGAGATCCTCGGCACCGGCGCTGTCGCCTTGCACCATCAGCCAGATGGCTGCTTCGACCATCTGGTCGATGGATCGCGAACCCGTCACCGCTTCGGGGATAGCACGAGCACCTACTTCAAGGCGCGAAAGGCGGCCGGTCGTACCCATTGCCATCTGCATCGATGAGGATCGGGTTCGTGAACGCGAACGGAGTCGCCGTCGTGCCACCACCCGGGTACGGATACAGCAAAGGCCCAAGCGATCGCGATCCATAAACCATCGCCACGACCCAGTTGTCCGTCGTCGGAGCGGGCAGCCGAAAGTTGACGGCCTTGCGGTACCGGTAGAACGAAAGAGCACCATCGGTGGTCACCAGCTCGCGATCGCCCGCGGTCAAAGTCACCGCCTGAGTCGCGCTCACGCTCGCCGCCGGCCAATTCGAGTTCGTCACGCCGCCACACGAAACCCGAGTGGTGCGAGCCACAGGGCTCATCGGATCGAGCGGGCACCGCGCATCATCCGCAGGCACGTGCAGGTAGAGCTCGACCCGGGTGATGTCGAGATATTCCGGCACCTGCACCTCAATCGTCACGCCGAGCTGCCGCGAATCGGGAGGAACGATTCCACCAATCCCCACCGGCGTCGTGACCATCGCGCCCGCGGCACTGACCCGATACGCGCGAGCCGTGACGAAAGGCGCATTCGAAGTGACCGCCCGCATCGCGTTGAGCCGGGCGCTCAACAACGTGGGATCGAGTTGCGAAGGTTGATCCACGCCGACGTCGACCCAGGTACGCCACCCCGTCGCCATGAGCGCGTAGTGCGTGTCTGAAACGCCCGTGCCTGCGACCAGCAGCCCACGAGAGAGCAGGGTGAACCAGTCGTTGAACTTCCCGCGAGCCAGCGTGGTGGTGCCATCGAGGTTGTCGTCACCGGGGTTCAAGATCTCCAACGCATCGAAGTCCGAGCTGATCAGCTTCGTGTCCTGCGGCGTCGCGCCCGCCTGAGGCGCCATGCGAAACAGCGAGGGACTGACGTGCGTCGCGAGCGTATCGGTGTCGACCTGCAATGCCGTGAAACCGCCCAGCGAACCACGAGCGTGATTGACCTGGATCGTGCGCGCGCCGAGCCGCCGGCCTTCCGCGAAGATCTCTGCGACCGAGAGCGTCGGCCCATCACCACCCGCCCAGTCGAGCGCGCCGCCATTCGTTCGATTCGTGGGGTCGAACGTGAGCGGGAAAAGATTGTAGTGGCCCCATTCCATCGGGCTGACCTCTTCGCCGATGACTGACGCGAGGAAAGCACTGAGCCCCGCCTGCGCGATGACCGGCGCGAAGTCGGTGATCGCGTCGTGATCAGTGCTCACGATGATGTCGAGCCCATCGCCCGCGAAAGTGAGCGCGCGTTTCGCGTTGTCGACGATCGAGTCAGGGCTGTTCACGGCGTGAACGTGAAAATCGGCGCTCATCCAGCCGGTGGTGTCGATCACCCGCGCGAGCACCGCGTTGACCGTCACGTCCGCGGTGCGCACGTCGATCGCCTGGCCGGGAATGCCTGGGTACGCAGGCGGATGCACCGAGTACTCCGGGCCGCGGCTCACCAGCACCGCGTATTGCCCCGCGGGAAGCTCGAAGGTCGCCGTGCCGCTCGGGCCCACCCAGCCGACGTGCGCGATCTGATCAGGCAGCGGATCCTTGGTCACATCCGAATAGAGAATCAGCGACCGGTGCGGAACCGCGCACGGGCCATTGGCGCACAACACCGTGACCTTCGCCGGCATCGGCCCCCCGTTCGCTTCACGCACGTTGACGGTGAGCCGTCGAGGGGCCGCGAGGTCGAAGCTGACACTCGAGGGCGTGACCGACAAAGGCACGTTCTGCTTCAACGTCGGGGCACGCCCCGGCAGCCACGCCGAGGCCTGATACTCGCCCGCGGGCAGCTTCCCCGAAAAGGTGCCGTCGGCCGCCGTGAAGAACACTGCGCGATCGACCGTGCCTTCGAACACCACCCGCGCACCCGCAACAAGCATCGCACCTGATCGCACCGTGCCGTTGAAGTCGGCGAGCACAGCGCCCGTGAGCGGAGCGCGGCTCGTCTCGATCAACGTCGAGATCGCCCCGAGCTCCTTCGCCACCCAGAAGTCGCGCGCGAGCACGCCGAACCCGCGCGGGGGAATGCGGAGCTCACCACCACGGGGCTGCGCGCTCTCCTGCACCCACGAGCCCAGGCCCAACAATCCATTCGCGCCGACGATGGTTCCGGTGATGCCCGCCACCGAGAGCGTCGCGTTCTGCGGCTCGGCGATGAGCGCGCTGCCACCGCGGTAGGGCGCGTAGCCGTACGCCACGCCGTCGCCCTGGTAGCCAAACCACGACATCTGATCGAGCGAGAAGCACAGGCCACCGAAGCCGAACCCGTCGGTGCACGCGCGCGGGTTGAAGAACTCGAGCACGTAGCCGGGATCGGTCAAGTCGCCCACGGCGAGCGCGGTGATCTCGCGGTTGTCGGTGCTGCAAAAGCCCGTGACGAAACGAACGCGCTGCTCACCGGGGTTGAGCACGAAGTAGTTGGTGATGCGCAGCGGCATGGCGACGTACGGATCGGCGTAGGGCACGCGGCCGAGCGACTCGTTCAACTTGTTGCGAATGGAGAGGTAGTCGTTCGCGGTGTCGTTGCCGCTGATCGCCACCACCACCGAGCCACCATCGCGCCCGTCGCTCAGTAGCTCGTACTGATCAGGCTTCACCGTGCGCCCGAAGTTGTAGAGCAAACCCACTTCGCCGAACTGATCATTGCCCGCGCCCGCACCCACCAGGTCCGCGTCGATGATCGTGCCGCCGTAGGGCAGGGGCCCGAACGCGCGCCCTTCAGCCTGAACGATCACCCTGATCCTCTCGTTCTCGAGCTTGAAGTCGCCGACCTTGCCGACCGCGTTGGGCCCGCCGACGAGCTGACTTGCCGCCTCGATCCGGCTGCCACGTGCGGCGCCTGTTCCTTCGATGAATCCGGAGAGTTCAATCTCGCACCGGCCACTGGGCGTACCGGCATCGAAGCCCGCATCGACGCCAGAGTCTGGGCCCGCGTCGAGCTCGCCGCCCCCCTCGCAGGTACATCCAGCAATGACGGCGAGACAGAGCGCGGCGAAACGGTGTGACACGTTCGTTACATTGTCTGCTTCTTCGAGACGACGCGCCACGCCGCGATCCACAACGCGGCTTCTTTCCTGGTCAACTTGCCGCGCACCAGGGAGGCCATCAGGTCAGAGACCGCGTGTCGATCGTCCGTATCGGCCTGCAGAAAGCCCGACGCCGACATGCCCTTCTCCATCGACTCGCGTACCTGCCGCAGGGCTGCGTCATCGGCGAGCACCGGGCTGGGCGAGTACACGACCCCGCGGCGCGCCATCGCCAGCTCGTAGCCGTACACCACCACCGCTTGCGCCAGGTTGAGGGAAGGCTGCTCATCGGCTGAAGGGATGAAGGACAAGGCGTGGCACTGCACGATGTCTTCGTTGATGAGCCCGTTGCGTTCGTCTCCGAAGACCAGCGCCCACGTCTCGTCAGTGCGCTCGCTGCCCGCTTCAGCCAGCTCGCGGGGCGTGAGGCGGCGTTTCCCGTCGATGAGCCGCATGGTGGTGCCCACCACCCAACTGCAATCGGCGATCGCTTCTTTGAAGGTGTCGACCCGCCGCACCGATTCGAGCAGCTCGCCCGACTTCACCGCGAGGCGGTTGAGACCGGGCACCTCGAGCAGCAGCGGGTTCGGTGAGACGACCACCCAGTCTGTGAGGCCGAAATTCTTCATCGCACGGGCGATGGCGCCGAGGTTGTCGGCGTTGCGGGGGCGCAGAAAAACGAGGCGCGGGGGCTTCATGACTTCTTCGCTAACACAGAGCTCCGCGAACCGTTCCTCCCGAGAGCAGGTCGAGGGAGTACTTCCACCGTTCCTCCCGAGCAGGGAACCGGCTTCGCCGGCGATTTCTTGCCGAAGACAACCGGTCCTCCTGAGCGAAGTCGAAGGAGCACTTCCTCCTCGCGCAGCAAGTGACATCTCGACTTCGCTCGATGCGAACGGTGCGGGCTGTTCCTCTCGTTCGCACTGCAAGTGCCCCCTCGACGGCTCTCGGGGGGGACCGGTGATGGAACCCGATTCCCAATTCCGCCAACCCTCTCGATGCGAACGGTTCCCTGGGAGCGCAGTGGGCTATACGGCGTGCACCGTGTCGCTCGCCATCATCTCGCCCGTGAAGGACTTCCTGTTCTTCTTCGCGTCGGCCGGAGTGGTGCTGGTCGCCTGGTTCGCCTCATCCGTCCTTCACGTCGACGGCTACACCATCCTCGCCACCGTCGCGGTCGCCTCGAACGGCCCGCACCTCGTCTCCACGTGGACGCGCGTCTACTTCGACCCCAAAGAATGGCGTTCGCGCCCCTTCGCCACCGTGGGCATGCCGCTGATCATCTTCGGGCTCGTCTTCCTTCTGAACTGGAAGCTCGAGGCGTACGGCCCGCGCGTGCTCAACTCGACCATCCTCTACTGGGCCACCTGGCACTTCGTCGCTCAGAACTGGGGAATCCTCCGCATCTATCAGCGCAAGTCAGGTGAGCCGGTCAGCTCGTGGGCGACGAAGCTCGAGCGGCCGCTGCTGCTGCTCATCGTGCTCTTCTGCGTCTCGCACCGCCTCTACACCGGCCCGCGCATGCTGTTCGGAGTCGAGATCTTCTACCCGACGCTCCCCCGCGCGCTGGTGCTGGGGCTGCTCGCGCCAATTTTCTTCCTGCTCGGCTCGCTGCTCTTCGCGCGCGTGCGTGAGCGCCATCAGCCCTGGGCGAAAGCGTCGTGGTTGCGGCTGGCGTTCATCGGCTGTTCCTTCCTCGGCTTCTTCGTGCCGTTTCAGTTGATCAAATCTGACGACACTTCAGCGTTCGCCGCGGCCGCCTGCTGGCACGGGTTTCAGTACCTGGGGATGATGCGCCACTACAACCTGAACGCCTGGAAGGGCGGGGTGAGTGAAGACGCGAAGGTGATCTCCTGGCTCTCGCAGCCGGGGTGGACGCGCGGCTTTCTCTACTGGGCCCTGCTGATGTCGCTGGCCGGCGCCGTCTACGTGGTCGTCTTCGCGCTCTCGCTGGTGACGAGCTGGAGCTTCTACACGTGGGCCGGAGTGGTCTGGGTGAGCCTGACGCTCTCGCACTATTGGATCGACGGCGTGATCTGGAAGCTGCGGCGGCCCGAACTCGCGGCACGCGTGGGCATCACGTCACCCGCGTGACTGCTCAGAAGGCGAACCCGAGCCCCGCGTACGGGCCCATGAAGATGTCGCGGTGCTCCACGCCGTCGACCACGCCTTGATCATCGAGCAGCTGCGTACGCCAGCCGACCCGAATGCCCAGCGCGCCCAGGCCGACCACGAAGCCTGCGCGGCCGTCGATCTGCCAGAACGGATACACCGAGGCATGCAGGCTGCCTTCGAACGCGAGCGGCCCTGCGATCCACAACGTGCCTGAGAACCCGATGGTCGGCGCGGTCACCGTCACGTCGGCCGCGAAGATCGTGTCGAGCCCCGCCTCGCCGCGAAGGCGCCCCTGCGTACCCACCAGGATCGCGTAGCTCACCCGCACGCTCAGCTGCTGCAGCATGTCGTCACCGGGCGTTCCATCATCCGTCGCCACGCTCAGGTGCTGGCCGGCGATGCTGCCGCCGATGCGATCGATTTCCACGCTCGCGTTGAGGCCGAGCGCGTAACCGCGGCTCTGATTGGTGAAGTAGAGAAACTCGAGGCCGGCCGTGCCGCGAACGATGGCGGGCTCTGAGTCTTCATCCGGCGACACCAGCGTCGTCGGCGCCGCGGCGAGTGGAGGGCCGTAGCCGTACAGCGGCACGAACGCGCCGTTGAAATACCCGAGCCGGCGGCGGGGAACGAAGGGGCTGGCTGAACCGGAAGGGGAAAGAGACGCTGAAGAAGAAGATGACGAGCCGGGAGAATCCACTGGCACGGCGGCGTGCGTAGGTTGGGAGCCCGTAGCGGGGCTGGGGTTCGATGAGCCCCCGCTGTTTTTCTTGCCGAAGCGCGCCTCGGCGACCCCGGCGTGCAGCGACGCGATGAGCAACACCACCTGTGAGATCCGCATGAGCACGCCCCTCCACCACGATACTTCGTTTCGCAGGTTCGCTCTCGTGGTGGCGCTGTTGTCGGGGTTCGACGCACTTGCCGCCGACGCCAGTTCTACCCTCAGGTACCTGGCGCTCGGAGACAGCTTCACCATCGGCACCGGCGGCCCCCCTGAGCTGGCGTTTCCCTCCCAGCTCAAGCGGATTCTCTTGAAGCGCGGCGTCGAAGTGCGGCTCGAGAACGTCGCGGTGAACGGGTACTCTACCAACGAGGTGATCGAGCGCGAGCTCGAGGCGCTGCCCCGCTTCAAACCCGACACGGTCACGCTGGCGATCGGCGCCAACGATCTGGTGCGCTTCGACGACGCGAAGGCGTATCGGGCGAACCTGAAGGTGATCTTCAAGGCGATCACGAAGGCGGGCGTGAAGCGCACCTTCGTCTTGCCGCAGCCCGACTGGTCTGCGTCACCGGTGGCCGCGGGCATCGGCGATCCCGCTGAGCTGCGCGCGCGCATCGAGGCCTACAACACCATCCTCGCCGAAGAATCGAAGCTCGCAGGCGCGACGTACCTCGAGCTCTTCCCCCAGTTCGTCGAGCAGGCGAGGCAGGGCTTCATCGCCCCCGACGGTCTGCACCCCTCACCCAAAGCCTACGCTGCATGGGCGGAGTCGCTCGCCAGTCGCTTTCTGTCAAAGTGATGTCGTGCCCGAGTATCCAGACCTGGAGCTCTATCTTTCGTCACTCGCCACGCGGGTGATGGGGCAACCGCTCGAACGCGTGCGGCTGGGCAGCCCCTTCGTGTTGCGCAGCGTCGAGCCGCCGCTCAGCAGCACCTTCGGCAAGAAGCTCGTCGGTCTGCGCCGCCAGGGGAAACGACTCATCTTCGAGCTCGAAGGTGAGTTGTTCATCGTCATTCACCTGATGATCGCGGGCCGCTTTCAGTGGAAGGCCGCGGGCACGAAGATCCCCGGGCGCGCGGGGCTCGCCGCGTTCGACTTTCCCTCCGGCACGTTGCTGCTGACCGAGGTCTCCACCAAGAAGCGCGCATCGATTCACGTGGCTTCCGGCGAAGCGGCGTTGCGCAGCTTCGATCGAGGCGGCCTCGACCCGATGAAGGCGCACCTCGACGACTTCGCCAACCGCGCCCGGCTCGAGAACCACACCCTCAAACGCACGCTCACCGATCCGCGGCTCTTCGCGGGCATCGGCAACGCGTACTCCGATGAGATCCTCCACCGCGCCAAACTCTCGCCGGTCAAGCAGACCAAGACCCTCACCGGCGAAGAGCTGTCCCGGCTCTACGAGGCGACGCGGCGTGTTCTCGCAGAGTGGCTCGAGCGCTTGCGAACCGAGACCGGCGAAGACTGGCCCGAGAAGGTCACCGCGTTTCGACCCGAGATGGCCGTGCACGGCAAACACAAGCAGCCGTGCCCCGTCTGCGGCTCGCCGGTGCAGCGCATCGTGCACGCCGACAACGAGACGAACTACTGCGCGCGGTGCCAGACCGGTGGCAAGTTGCTCGCCGATCGATCTCTCTCGCGACTGCTCAAAGAAGACTGGCCTTCGACCCTCGAAGAGCTTGAGGAATATGTGGCCTCACGGGGACCCACACAGTAGGAGCTCCTGAGAAACCATGGACTTGCAGAAACCCTACGGCGTGGCACTGGCTTTGGCGTTGACCCTCGCGCTGGCGCCTTCGGCGGCGCTGGCCCAGAAGACGTTGTGGCTGGTTCGCCCCCTCTACCCGGGGCAGGAAGCGCTCGTCGATCGCACCGAAAAGGCGCTCGACAAGTTGATGCCCGGTGACGCGCGAAAAGATTCGGTCATCGGGCACCAGGAGCTCGCCGCCGCCCTCAAGGGGCAGACCGTCGCCGAGGTGCCCTGCTTCTCCGCTGACACGCGCTGTCCAGACCCGATCGATGCCTTCGTCGCGGGCCTCGGCTTCGAGCGCATCGTGATGATTCAGGGCGGTCAAGACGAGGCCGGCTTCAAGTACCGCGTGGCCGCCTACGATCCCAAGAGCGGCAAGAGCAACCCCGCGACCGCCACCAACGCCAACCTCGAGAAGGCGCTGCTGGGCGCGCTCGCCAAGGTCGTCCCGGCTGCCTCCACCCTCGACGTTCGCAGCACCCCCTCGGGCGCCACCGTGTACGTCGACGACGTGAAGGTCGGCTTCACGCCGCTCAACACCCAGGTGCTGCCGGGCGAGCGCGTGATTCGTTTCGATCTCAAGCTTCACCAGCCGATCGAAGAGACCATCCTCATTCCCATTCGCGGCGTGGCCAGCCTCGAGAAGACGCTCGAGAAGGTCGCCGCTCGCATCGTGATCACCGCGATGCCGGTGGGCACCGAGATCTCCATCGACGGCGCGCCGGTCGGGAAGGACAAGGTCGATCGCGGCATCGCCCCCGGCGAGCACGTCATTCGCCTCACCGCCGAGAACCACAAGTCGTTCGAGCAGACCATTTCGGTCAAGGCCGACCAGCAGTTCTCGCTCGACAAGACGCTCGAGTCGACGCTGGCCCCGAAAGATCCCAACAACAAAGTCGCCGTGCTCATCAAGGGTGAGCCCACGTCCGCGCAGCCGCTCGCGCCGCCGCCGCCCCCCAAGCCGGTGAGCATCGAAGATTCGATCTACGAGCGCCGCTCGTATTTCCACGCCTCCTTCGAGACGGCCACGCTCAACGGCAGCCGCCTGGTCGGCCGCCGCTTCGACACCGAGGGTTTCGGCCGCACCACGTCGTTCATCACGCCCAGCCGCACGCTGGTCGGTGCCAGCGCTGAGTTCGGCACCTTCGGTAAGTACTTCGGCCTGACCGTCTTCGGCCTCACCTGGCTGACCAACACCGACAACTGGCGCATGAACGTCGGCTACACGCCGGGTGAACGTTGCGAGGCCTCACTCAACATGTGCTTGCCCACCGCGCTCGACTCGGTGAAGGCGAACCTCATCACCCTGCGCGCGCTTCAGCCACAGGTGCGCATCGTGTTGTGGCGCTTCCAGCTTTCCGTGCAGCTCGGCCTCGAGTTCCGCACCGGTCAGATCATCGGCCTCGATGAAGGCCAGACGAACACCCGCTACAAAGACGGCTTCGTGCCGCTCGACATGTTGCTGGCGGGCCGCTTCAACGTTCGTTTCTTCGTGGTCGACGGGATGTTCCTGCAGCTCTCGGCGAACTACACGAAGTACCTCATCGGCGAGCGTTCGACCGACGACTCCGGAGTCCTCTTTGCCTCGCCTGACAGCTTCGGCTTCAACGGAGGTCTGGGTTATGCGTTCTGAGCTCCGCTGGTTCGCGCTGTCCCTGGTGATCGCCTCCACCACGTTCGCCCAGGCGCTGGTCGGCCCGGGCGTGGGCAACGCCGATACCTTGGTGTCGGAGGGCAGCAAGCTCTTCAACAAGAAGCAGTACGCCAAGGCGGCCGATGCGTTCTCGAAGGCCACCCGCGCGCAGCCCGCGCTTCCGCAGACCTACGTGCAGCTCGCCCGTGCGCAGCTGCTGTCCAAGGAGTTGCAGCGCGCTTGCTACGCCTACCGCGTCTATCTGAAGTCGGTGCCTGACAGCCCCGATCGCAAGAAGGCCGCCGCCGAGAGCGATCAATGCGAGCGCCAGGTGAAGGGAATGCGCAAGCCGCCCGACGATCCCACCAAGGGCTTCGTCGATCAGCGCGCTGCGTTCTTCACGGCGCTCGATGCGAAGCAGTTGCTCGGCGCGGGCTCCGCTTCCGAGACGCTCCGTGCATTGGTGAAGGAAGGGTTCCTCGGGCCCGAGCTCGGCGAGATGGCCACCAGGCTCGGCGCTGCGGCGACCGCTGAAGCAGAAGCGGTGCACAAGCAGGCGCTCGCGGGTGCTCAGCTCACCCCTGAAGTGCTGCGCAGTGCACGCCCGCTCTACCAGGTGGCCCAGGACGTGGGGTCCACCGCCGCCGATGCACGCGGCCGCATGGCCTTCCTCGACGGCCTCGCAGAGCTCAACGAGAAGTCGTGGAAGAAGGCCGAAGCGCACTTCATCGAGGCTGCGAAGAGCGACCCCGACAACAAAGAGTACGTCTTCTTCAAGGGCCTCGCCCTCGTTCAGGCAGGTGATCGTGCCGCTGCGCTCAAGATCATGGAAGCGCACTTGAAAGACGACCCGCGGACGGCGGTGTTGCGCGCGGCGCTCGCGGTGGGCGATTCTCCCAACTCCGGCGCCACGGAGCTCGAGAAGCTCCTCTTCAACACACGCTACCCGCCGGAGAAGTAGCGGCACCGGAACGCAGCCGTCCCTGCGAAGCAGGGCCAAGCAGCTGGAGCGCAGCGGAAGATGCGCCGAGGCGGAGTGACCAAGCAACATGGCCGTCTTTATCTGTCAGGGTTGCGGGGCGGAACACTCGAGCTGGGGTGGCAAGTGCCCTCAGTGCGGCACCTCGGAGACCATTCGCCTCGCCCCTGCGACCGACCGCATGGTCGACCGGGTGGTGAAGGGGAAGTTCAAGATCATCCGCAAGCTGGGGCAGGGCGGCATGGGCGCCGTCTACCTCGCCGAGCAGCTGGGCATCGGCCACCGCGTCGCCCTCAAGTTCCTCAAGTCCGAGTTCTCTTCCGACGTCGAGATCGCCCGCCGCTTCTTGAACGAAGCCAAGTCGTACGCGCGCGTGGCACACCCCAACGCGGTGGCGCTGCATGACTTCGGGCAAGACGAAGAGGGCAACCTCTTCATCGCCATGGAGTACTGCGAAGGCGTCGACCTCAAGAAGGTGATCGCCGAGCAGGGCCGCCTGCCGCTCATCGAGGCGATCGAGATCGTGCTGCAGGTCGCCGACGTGCTCGCCAACGCTCACGAAAAGGGCGTCATCCACCGCGATCTCAAGCCCGAAAACATCATGATCCGCCGCGGCATCCGCGGGGTGCACGCCAAGGTGCTCGACTTCGGCATCGCGCGCTTGATGGATGCGGGCACCAAGCTCACCGTCGCAGGAGCCATCGCGGGTACGCCCCGCTACATGTCGCCCGAGCAGGTCGAAGGCAAAGAGGTCGACGCGCGCGCCGACGTCTACTCGCTGGGCATCGTGCTCTTCGAGTCGCTCACCGGCCGGCAGCCGTTCGATGGCACCACCATCTCTGAGATCCTCCGGCGCCAGGTGATGGATCCGCTCCCACCGCTGGCCACCTACGCGCAAGATCTCGACTACCCGGAGCTCGAGGCGGTGCTTCAGCGCGCTTGCCAGAAGCCCATCGAGGGGCGTTGGCCCGACATGTTGTCTTTCGCCAGCGCGCTCTCGCAGGCGATCCCCACGCAGGCCCACCTGTCGGTGCCGCCTCTGCAGCGCAGCAACACCAACGTGCGTGCCGTGGTGCCGATGGCCACGCCCCTGCCGATCTCCAACGTCCCGGGCCTCGCTTCACCGGGCACGCTGGCCGATCACGACTCGACCGCGCACACGCTGATCAAGACGGGTGAGGCTTCGGCCGTTCAGCCGCGGCCAAAGGTGAAGTCCATCGGAGAGATGCAGCTCGATGGCCGCCCCGGTGCGGTCACGCAGATGGGCGAGGCGTCGCTGCCGCCCACCGTACAGAAATCGAAGACGCCCCTGATCGCCGTCGCGGTCGTCGGCGTCCTCGCGCTCGCGGGCATCGGCTACGCGGTCACCCGGCCCGACACCACGAAGCCGGTGGTGGTGGTGCAGAACGATCCGCCCGGGGTGAAGGCGCCCGAGACGCCGCGGGTCGACCCGGGCCTCGAGGCGATGAAACTGCTGCGCGACCAAGAGCTGCGCACCCGAGAAGAGAACGCGCGCGCCAGCCTCGGCAAGGGCAAGACCGAGTTCGAGGTGGCCAAGCTCGACGAGGCTGAGACGTACTTGAAGTCGGTGGCCCCCGAATCCGAGGCCGCGGTCGAAGCCAAGGTCATCCTCGGGAAGATCGACACCATCCGCGAGAAGTTGAAGGTCGCGGGCGGGCTGCGTTCGCGTGGCCAGTGCGATCAAGCGCTCCCTCTCTTCAAGGCCGTGCTCGACCTGAACGGCCGCGTGAAAGACGCGCTCGACGGCGCGGCCGACTGCCGCCGCAGCCTGGTCAGCCCCACGATGGAATGAGCGCGCGCACTCTGACACTGGCTGACGGAACGCAAAGGCAGCCAGGGCTCGCCTCTCGCCTCGCGACGCTGGCGGTGGGCACCGCGCTCCAGCTGCTGCGAAGATTGCCGCGCCCCGCGCGCGAATGGTTCGCCTCGTTCGTCGGCTGGGCCGTCTGGGTTCTGCGCGTTCGCCGAAGCGTTGCGCTCGAGAACGTGCAGCACGCTTTCCCCGCGCTTTCCCCGCGCGAGCACCAGCGCATCGCGCGCGCGGCGTTCAGCTCGATGTCGCAAGCGATGCTCGAATCGGTCACCTCGGATCTGCTGACCGATGCCGAAGTCGAACGCGCCGTCTCTGTGGCCGATTGGAAGGGCCTCGACGTGCTGCTCGCCGCGCATCAGCCCGTGCTCATCGCGTCGGCCCACCTGGGGAGCTGGGAGCTCTTCGCCGAGGTGATGGCGCGCCGCGGCCACGTCTTCTCTGCCGTGGTGCGGCCGCTCTCGGGCGCCTTCAACGAGTGGCTGGTGCGAAGCCGCGAGCGTGCAGGGGTCGAGCTCATCCTCCAGCGCGGCGCCTTGCGGAACATGCTCAAGGCGATGCGGCGGGGGCGGGCCGTGGTGCAGTTGATCGATCAAGCGCTCCCGGGCCCGGAAGCGCTCTGGGTGCCGTTCTTCGGGCGGCCTGCGTCGACCACGCCCGCGATCTCCATGGCCGCGCTGCGCTCAGGGGCGCCGGTCTACGTGGTGGTGGCCGTGCGTCACGAAGGCCAACTGCAGATGCGGGTCGAAGGCCCGGTGCCGGTGCCCGACAAGCCCACCCGCCGCGAGTCACTCGAGGCGCACACTGCCTCGCTCACCGCGATCATGGAGGGCTTCGTGCGCCAACACCCGGAGCAGTGGCTCTGGCTGCACCGCCGCTGGAAAGGCGCTCCCCCTCCGTCTGGGAGACTGTGAAATACGCGCCTCGACTTCGCTCGCAGGGTTGGCCGAAATAGAAATGACTCCAATCACCGGTCTCCCCGAGCGCAGTCGAGGGGGCACTGACCGCCCGAAGGCGAGGTAATCCCTCGACTCC
>JAYVFP010000135.1:0-4581 GCA_043773025.1 Archangium sp. | reverse complement strand
TCAATCTTGATCGGCACGGCCTGACCACCTGACTGCACCGTCGCGTTGAACGTCACCTGCGCATTGCCACCGCGCACCGCGTTCACCGCCGCACCCGCAGCGCCTGGCGATGGACAGGCCGCCGATGCCGGTGCCGATCACGATCGCGTCGGGGTTCTTGGAGAGCTACCGGGACTGCCACGTACGTCCCGGTCTGGTGCTGATCTACCGATTGCCTGACCCGGACACGCTGCAGCTCGTTCGCCTCGGTTCGCATTCGGAGTTGTTCGGCTGAGGGTCACAAGGGGGCAGCACCACTGCCGCCCGGAATCAGTGTTCCCCTTCCCACAGCGAGAAGCCTGCCACGACGAAGTCACGATCGAAGCTGATCGCGAGCTTGCACCGCCGCGCTGTCATCAGCGCGAAGCTGCTCGCGGCAGTGTAGCTGATCACCTGATCGTGAAAACGCGCCAGCCAGCCCCTCGCGTCTCGATGGAGAGTCGAGGTGGCGAAGTGGACCGAGACACTCGGGCTCCGGTCGATGACGTCGAGGGCCGCGGCCGCGGCCGCGGGCTTGATTCCCGCGCGGAAGAGCAGCAGTCGGTGAACTTCGGCGAGGACGAGGTCGGTCGTGAACAGCGGAATCTTCCTGCGGATGGCTTCCCGGATCAGGCGATCGGCCTCCTGGTGGCGACCGTCGCGCGCGCTCCGGTTCCGCAGCAGCCTGAGGCAAGCGTCCGGCAGAGGGTGTCTCGATCGGCTGACCTTGCCGCGTGGCTACTCGGACATCGACGACGGATACCGCGACACCTCGAGATCAATTCCGAGGGCACCCATGTGGGCCAGGAGTTGC
Organism: Archangium sp.; assembly: GCA_043773025.1. GTDB lineage: Bacteria > Myxococcota > Myxococcia > Myxococcales > Myxococcaceae > Archangium_A. Next base: position 3,749 of record JAYVFP010000135.1, on the reverse strand, counting down.
GCAGGAAACCTGTCGCTCTGCGTGGCTCCGTCGCGAGTCTCCATCGGGAAATCGAAGGTCAGGCCTTCGACACCCGGAAAGGACTGGGCATCCATTGTCGGGCGGACCAACCTTAGCTAAGTTCGGATGAATGAAGCAGGTCAACGTGCACGAAGCCAAGTCGCAGCTCTCGAAGCTCCTCGAGGAGGTCGAAGGGGGAGAACGGGTCATCATCGCGCGCGCGGGTGAACCTGTCGCAGTCCTCTCGCCGTACCGGGCCGCGATCCGCAAGCGGAAGCTGGGCTTGTTTGCCGGCGACGCGACGATCCACGACGACTTCGACGAGCTGCCGGCGGACGTCGCGGCCGCCTTTGGCCAGCCGTGAAGCTCCTCCTCGACACCCACGTGCTGTTGTGGAGCGCGATCGACCCGACGCGCCTGACACCCGAGGCCGTCGCAGCGCTGGAAGACGGCCGAAACGACGTGCTGGTGAGCATCGTCAGCGGGTGGGAGATCGCGATCAAGCAATCGCTGGGAAAGCTCACCTTGAAGAAATCCGCAGAGGTCTGGGTTCCCGAGGTGATTCAGCGCTCTGGCTTTGAGGTCGCTGAACTCGGGCTGGCTGCCGCGCTGCGGGTCAGGAGCCTGCCGTGGCATCACCGTGATCCATTCGATCGACTCCTCATCGCCCAGGCTCTGGAAGCCGGCTACACGCTGGTGACCCACGATGAGGCGTTCGCGAGCTACGACGCCCCGCTAATCCGCACGTGACCGCAGACATGGCCGAGAGCGCGACCCGCCGTACCCGTGCGGTGGCGGCGCTACGACAAGTGACACAATGGAAGCTGCCCTTTGAGAATCGGAACGTGGAACGTCGAGTACGCGGCTGGTGCGGACAAGAACGCACGCCGCCGCCAACGACTTCTTCAGATGCAGTGCGACGTCTGGGTTCTCACAGAGACCCATGTGTGATCAGTTAGCAGCGAGAGGCTGCGCGCCGCGCCGTGCTGCAGCTGCCTCTCGACGTGACCGACGAGGAGTGCGCGCTGCTCTTCTTTCTGATGGTCAACTCGGTCTTTCGCTGAGGCGCTGTTGGACTGATCGGCGCTGCCCCACCTGAACTTGGTCTGGACAACGGCGCCTTCATCGCTGACACGAGCGCATGGGCACGCTCGAGCGGATGTTCACTGGCCACTCCACCGAATCATTCCTCGCCCGGCATTGGCCTGATCAGCACCTCGTCTGCCACGGGCAGCCCGAGCGGTTCGGCCCGCTGGTCGAGCTGCCGGAATTTTCAGACCTCGCCCTCTTGCTCGGCAGCTACCGCGACCAGGTGCGCATCGCGCTGCCGGACAAGCGCGACGAGCACAGCTCCTTGAAGGTGGACGGCGTGACGGCGGCAGCGCTCCACGGCACCGGCATGGCGCTCATCCTCAACGGGGTGGAACGGTTTCTTCCGCTGGTCTCGGACTGGCTGAAGGAACTTCGCCTCGAGCTCGGCTTGCCCCCCGGCTGTGAGCCGCGCTCCATCATCTACGTGACCCCCAGCGGGGCCGGGAACAGCCCGCACTTCGACGCCAACGCGAACTTCGTGATGCAGCTGCGAGGCACCAAGCGGTGGCACCTGGCGCCCAACGCGCACGTGCCGCATCCCACGGATCGCTGGGCGATGAACGAGGCCACCATGTCCGAGGAGCTGCAGGGCTACGTGACAGGTCCACTGCCCACCACCATGCCCGCCGACGCGGAGGTGATCGATCTCCACCCGGGCTCAGTGCTCTTCGTGCCGCGCGGGTACTGGCACGCGACTGAGGCCGACGAAGACACGCTCTCCCTCAACTTCACCTTCGGCCAGCCAACCTGGGCGGACGTGGTGTTGAGCGCGCTGCGACGCAAGCTGCTGCAACACGACTCGTGGCGGCAGCTGGCGCGCGCCTCCGTGCCTGAGCTGAAAGAGAAGCTCGCGGCGCTCCACGCGGAGCTGCTCACCACGGACGAGGTGAGCTCGGCTTTCGACGAAGCAGCCGCCGCTTATCTCCTCGCGCCCGACGCCTTCCTCAGAGTCGAAGAGGGCCAGGCGCTGGCCTCGCTCGACTCCGAGGAGCTCGTGCTCGAGCTCGGCGAACACCTGCACCCGGTGCTCGAGTGGGTTGGTGAACAGGGCGGTCCGTTTTCGGTGGCCGAGGCCGCGCAGCTGTTTCCCGAGGTCGCTTCAGCGCTGAAGGCGATGTTCGAGACGCTCGCGGCGAAGGGCCTGCTCACGCCCGCCGGCTGACTGAAGGCGCACCCGGGTCAAGCGACGCGGAGGTCGCACCTTCTCCACCCACGACCGACGATCGAAGGCGCTGGCGCATGAAGAGCCTCGGCAAATTGCCCTTCGCACTTCTTCTCCTCGTGGAATGTGCGCGCCCAGTCGTAAGGGCACCGTGACCGGGAACGGTGAGGTTCGCGCTGGCACACACGCGTGTCGTGACCGATGCCAGTTTCGCGTCTGGAAGCATGTTGACCATCTGCCCAGGGGCGTGACCGACTCCGCCGTGCGTCCCCTCTGAGGTGAGCACCGCGCGAATGATCTTTTCCGCAGCCTGCTCGCAGAGATACGCGGCGTTACGGTGCCATGCTTTGCGAGGAGCCGCATCCTGGTGCGCTGCACTTCTCGACGCCTCCACATCGACCTCCCCTCCAATTGCCGCTCCCGTCCCTGCCGCTCACTTTGTGGCAGCCCGTACGCGACCTGCGCCCCTGGAAAGCGTCACGACCGACCCGTTCCGCATGGATGTCGTAACGTGGCGCCATGCAGCACGTTCACGTCGAGTCCGAGCTGACGCCAATTCGTTTGTCGCGGGAGCAGCTGCTCTTTCCGTTGGCCTTGCGACAGCCGCGAGGGTTCAAGCCCGATCGGCCGAAGACCTGGCCTCACCTCGAGGGTCGCCTCGAATTCGTAGGGGGGAACTCCTCTTCATGCCGCCTTGCGCTGATTTTCAGGAGGACGTCTCAGCCGAGACCGTGAGGCTGCTGGGTAACTGGTCTGTCCTCCATCCCGAGTACGTCGTCGCCGGTAATGAGGCCGGCATGTTGCTCGGCGGAGAAGTGCGTGGCGCCGACGTCGCGGTCTGGAAGCGGAGCCGGCTCGGCGCATACAAGGGCACGTTCCGAAGGGTTCCTCCTGTCCTGGCCGTAGAGATCGCGGGTGAGGACGAGGACGAGGACGAGGACGAGGACGAGCAGGCGCTGAGAGAGAAAGCGCGCTGGTATCTCAAGAACGGTGTGGAGCTGATCTGGCTCGTCTTCCCACGGACTCGGGTCGTGCTGTCCATCACGAGTTCGAGCACCCGTCGCATCGTGGGGCCCAAGTTGCTACCGGCGGCTTCGCTCCCGGGGCTCAAGCTGAGCGGGCAGGAGTTGTTCCGTCAGCTCGTCCCATGAGCAGCACTACCGGACGATCGGCCTCTGGGTCGCGCTGATCTTCGTCTTCCGCCGAGACCCCCCTCGGCATTGCCGAAGTCTGACCCACGCCGCACACGCGCAGCTTCGCGTCGAGCACGGTCGCGCGGCTGCTGGTGGTGCCCTGATCGACCGACAAGACGTAGCGCCTGGAGGCCATAGGCGACGCACGCGATTCGGCGCGGCGGCACAGTCACTTCGAAAAGCTCAGCGTGCGACAGCGGGAGTTCAGCGGATGAAGTTGACCAGCTGATCAATCTTGATCGGCACGGCCTGACCACCTGACTGCACCGTCGCGTTGAACGTCACCTGCGCATTGCCACCGC
>JAYVFP010000134.1:0-14189 GCA_043773025.1 Archangium sp. | reverse complement strand
GCACAGGGCGTCGAAGGACAGCTGGTGGGCGAAACACAGACTTTTCCATCGCCACACACCTGGTCGCCGGCGCAGTCAGCGGTGCTGTTGCAGGTGATCGGTTGGGTCCCGCCGCAGTTGCAACCGGCGAAGAAGAGGCCCGCAATCGCGAGCGTCACCACGTGGAAATTCCGCATGGCGCGGAACTCTATACTACCGGTGTCGGCCGCAGCCGCTTCGCAGCATCAGGCGATCGGCCGCTGTGGTCGCATGTAGTCAGCGGCTATTTCCAGTTTCGGCCACCTGACGGATGGAGAGGTCGAGGCTCCCGGCCGATACTCCCCTCATGAAGAAGCATCGTGAATCAGGTCAGGCCGCAGTCGAGACCGCGATCGTCATGCCCCTCTTCGTGTTCACCTTGCTGGGCATGCTCCAGTTGGGGCTGCTGCATCAGGCACGATTGCTCACCAAGTACGCCGCGTACAAGGCCGTGCGTGCAGGTTCCATCAACCGCGCCAAAGTCGACGTGATGGAAAACGCGGCCGTGGCCGTGATGCTGCCCATGCTCGCCAAGTCGTCGCCGCGCTGGTCGGGTGATGGCCGCCGGCAGCCGCAGCACATGGTCTACAACGTGGGTTCGGCCAGCAAGTTCAGCCAGGCGTTCTCAGACGTGGTGTCGTCGCGCGGCAACCAGGCCTTCGGCAAGAAGATGGTCGAGGTCACCATCTGCGGCCCGAACACCAGCGCCGGCATGAACAAAGACTTCGACGATCACCGGGTGAACCCCGGCGACTGGAAGGGCTTCGAAGCGACCAAGCTCGGCATTCAAGTCACCGCGTACATGCCGCTCTACATTCCCTTCGCCAACGCTTTCATCTGGTGGGCCGCGCGCGGTGAAGAAGGCCCGGCCCGCGCGCTGGCGATGAAGAACCTGCGCATGAAGACCAAGACGACCTCGGCTGAAGCGCGCACCTCGCCCAACGGCTCATGGACGCTCAAGGAGCTCCAGGGTGAAGCCGAGAACGGCAACTACATCATGCCGGTGCGGGCCTCCTTCTCGATGCGCATGCACTCCAACTTCGCGACCAATCCTCCCAGCTCCAACGAGTGCCACATTCCCTGGAAGAAAAAATGACCAGAACCCTCACTCCTCCTCGCGGCCAGGTTCTCCCCCTCGCGTGCGTCGTGCTGCTGACGTGCGCGGTGATGATGATGGCCAGCTTTTCGGTGGCCAACGCGGTGCATGAACGCACCCGCATTCAGGCGGCGGCCGACGCGCACGCGTTCAGCGTGGCGACGTTGCAGGCCCGCGGCTTCAACACCATGGCGTTCATGAACCGCGCGATCGCCGGTGCGATCGTCGCTGAGATGGGCATTCACGCCTGGCGCTCGCTCGCTCGGCACAACGTCAACATGTACCAGGCCGGTATGATCGGCTTCTTCGTGGTCGCGGCGATGGAGTTCGCCCAGTGCCCGAAGTTCAAGTTGCAGCACTGCGTGCACGGCTTTCAGGCCCTGCGCATCGCCTTCAAGTACATGAAGGAATACAAGAACAAGAAGAACGCGCTCGAGGGCAAAGACCAGCAGTGGAAGGACGCGGTCAAGGCGTACAGCGAGCTCATCAAGAAGATCAACGGCGACCAGAAGAAGATCCTCGACAAGGTCAAGGGCGAGATCGGGCAGACCAGCATCACGCTCAATCAGATGCTCCAAAAGACAGCGCCCAAGGCCTCTTTGAGCATGGCGGTGGCCGACTACAACGTGAAGGGCTTCGCCTGCGCGCTCGAGGGTTCCAACTTCGATGACAAGTGTGAGGCGCCTTCGTGGAAGAGCGTGGGCACGGTCTCCAGCGCCAGCGATCGCACCAAGGTGATGGAGAGCGCCGCCATGGCCGCCCGCTCCAAGTGGGAGTCGGGTACCTTCTTCGAGCGCAGCGCCTCTGACAGCGGCTATCGCGGCAACATCCCCATCGGCATCCCCGTCTACAACCCGAGCAAGATGATGGATATCCAAGGGCAGGGGACCTACATGTTCGTCGGGCTCTCGAACAAGGCGTCTGTCAGCGGCAACAAGATCAGCTCCTCCTCCGGCATGGGCTTTGGCCTCGTGCAGTGGAAGCACGGCGTGGGCCCGCTGTTCGTGATGAGCGGCTCGCCCCCGTCGGCCAGCGAATACGAAGGCGTGCCCTGCGACGGCAGCGGCGGCTGCTTCATCAACTTCCGCCTGGCCACCCAGGGCGGCGAGACCGACTACGGGCAGCCGGCGACCTACGGCGGCGTGACTCAAGACTTGCGGAAGATGCGCGTGCGCAGTGAGCAGCCCTGGGAGATCAACGGCACCGGCGAAGTGAAGATGCCCAACGGCGAGGGCAAGTTCAAATACGTGCCCCAAGGCCAGGGTTATGGGGTGGCGAAGGCGAAGACCTACTTCCACCAGCTCGACAGCTGGGCGGCGCCGCCGAACCTGTTCGACCCGTTCTGGCGTGCGAAGCTGCACCCCTTCGTGCGTGACGAGCTCAAGGAGATTCTCCAGAAGGTCGGCGACTCGAATGGCGCGCAGATCATCGGTGCAGGTCAGACCGCAGTGGAAGGAGTGGTCAATTGAAGCCCTCAATGCTCCGACGACGTGGTGCTGCAGCAGTTGAGCTCGCGGTCACCATGGTGCTGCTGGTTCCGCTCATTCTCTACACCCTCTTCCTGGAAGACCTCCTCGCCTACAAGCTCGAGAGCCAGGAGCCCACCATCACCGCGGGCTGGGACTACATCACCAACGACTACATGCGCGGCCGCAAGGACATCGGCCGTTTGAACCGCCTCAAGTTCTGCGATCACTCTGCGGCGTTCGACAGCTTCGACGTCGGCTACGACTGCAACGGCGTGGGCACCGAAGGCGGCGGGGCCGAAGACACGGGCCAGGGTAGCGACGCCATCGACGTGACCGGTGGTTCAGGCAGCGGCGGGGCGAAGGGTCACCACCAGGCCGGCGCGGCGCACCAGTGCTGGCTCGTGCCGGGCGCCGATCAAGTGCGTTGCTCCATCGACTCGACCGGCGGCGCGATGGCCACCCTCGTGGGCACGGCGGCCCCGATGTACACGGCCTCTGGCTGGAACAAGGGCGGCATCGTGACCTGCAAGGACAAGCTGGGGGTCATGAACTACATGCTCCCGATGAAGTTCATGGAGTGGGCGGGGCGCAACCAGGTCACCAGCAAGGGCCGCAACAGCGCTGGCGCTGGGTCCAACGCCACCTTCACCCAGATCGACGAAGCCACCAAAGACGACTCCGTTCACGCCGACAAGGACAACGGCGGCAATGCGTGGGTGCTCACCGAAGAGACGTTCGCGGTGATGGCTGACTCGTGGGCGCTCAACGACATCAAAGACGTCGACCCCGGTGAAGGCTCGCCGATGACCTCGTTCTTGAAGCCAGGCATGATCCCCGGCCAGGACATCTACCACCCGCTGCTCGACCGTTCGGGCTTCTATTACAACCGCTACGCAGGCGACGCGAACAGCAAGGCGATGGATTGGTTCAACGACAGCGCCATCAGCGGCAGCAACGGTTTGCTCAACAAGTCGGTGCTCTTTGGCGCCGCCCACGACGGCATCGTAGGCATGGGCGGCGACAACCCGGCTTCGCTCCCGGTGAAGTGGGAAGCGGCCCCCAGCCGGCCTGGCAATCCCGCGGGCTTCGCGTCGGGTTGGGCTGACCAGCGGCAGTCGCAGGCGTCGAGCTCCCGCAGCCAGTATCCATGGCAGTAACGAAGAGCCCGGCCCGCTGGAGCTTTGGTCGCGTGATTCTCCTCACCGCGGTGGTGGGGGCGGTGGCGGGCGTGGTGCTCGCGCGCGCTCGCGAAGACGATCGGCCGCCCGAAGAGATCGCGGAAGAAGAGGTCGACAAGGTGATGCTCGCCAACGAGGAAACCGACTCGACCGCGATGGAACCCGACCCGCGTTCGCTGGCCGGCATCCCCTCGTACCCGAACGCATCACCCCGCAAGCTGACTTCGAGCGGCACGTTGCCCGGCGCACCGATGGTGGTCTCCTGGTTCTCGACGGTCGACCCGCCCGAGCGCGTGCTGGCGTTCTACGCCAAGGCCTTCGAGGCCGAACACCGGGTGGCCGTGGCCCAGCAGTTCTCGCCGACCATGGGCTACATCGGGTGGATGGAAGACGCCGCCGATGGTGGGGCGGGGTTGCTGCACATGGTGTCGGTGAGCAAGCAGTACACCCAGACGATGGTGCTGCTCTCGGCCTCTCACCCCGAGACGTTGCTCGACAACCGCGCGGTGCTCCCCGGAGGCTTGACGCTTCCTGCCTACTCGAGCAGTCCTCAGATGGTGAAGATGGGCGAAGGCGCCCTGGCCAACGACGTCATCTACGCGCGGGTCTCGAATATGAGCGGGCCCGACGTCGTCACCCACTTCGAGCGCCAGTTCAAAGAGCGCGGCTTCACCATCACCGAGTCGACCTCAACGGGCGCACAGTTTTCGATTGTCGGCACCAAGGCTGGAACTACCATCGTCGTCGGCGCTCGCAACGAGGGCGCTCACATCTCCATCGTGCTCACGTATTCGCGGAACTAAGCCTCAGGAGGCTTCCCCATGAAGTGGCTCATCGTCGGTCTCTCACTCACTCTCGGTGGCACGGCGTTCGCGGCTGATCGCTGCGAAGCAGACTGCGCCGACGTGGTGCAGCAGTGCTCCGACACCTGCAAGAAGGCGCTGAAGAAAGACGCTCCCGACAAGATCGGTTTCTGCCAGGACAAGTGCAAGGAGTTCGCAAATGAATGCAAAAAAGAGTGCCAGGAAGACAAGAAGAAGTGAGGCCGTCCGCTCATCGCCGCGTGGTCAGGCGATGGTCGAATACAGCGTCGTGACGCACTTCCTGCTCATCGGCGGGACGCTCGCGCTCATGCCGGTGATGTCGATTTTGTACAACAGCTTGAGCAAGTACTACGAGAGCATCTTCTTCGTGCTCTCGACCGGCGCGGTCTGACTCACTCGACCTCGCCCAGGTCTTCCAGGTTGGCCAGCAGCCCCCGGCTCGTGCTGAAGCAGGGGTGCTCTTTCTCGAAGTACGACGAAATGTCCTGAAGCACCCGGCGCGCCGCCGCGGTGTTCGGGTATTTCTGGTTCATCTCGCGCTGGTAGCTGACCAGCATCAACGCGCACTTCTTGTCGAGCTCGGGGCGGATCTCCTTCATGCGCGCGCGGGCGTGTTGGAGCAGCTCGTCGGGGCGGCCCGGCGTGGCCTCCAGCAGCAGCCAGGCATCGCGGTACTGCTTCCACGAGCGGAACAGGTTCATCGCGCCCACCCCGCGCAGCTCGTAGAGCTTGGCGGCGCGCTCGAGATCTTCCTTCGCGCGAAGGCCCGCTTCATCGGCGCTCAGCTGCGGCACGGGGATCACCTCGACCCAGAGATTCCACAGCCGCCAGGGATCGTTCGCCGGCGGGTTGGTCACGTTGTCGAAGACCACCTCGTTGGGCTCGTTGACCTTCACCTGGGCCGCGGGGAGCACCACCTCGAGCTGCCGGTTTTCCACGTCGACGGTGTCGGCGGGCACCGAACCGAGCTGGGTGCCGTTGAGCTCGATGCTCACCTCGTCTTTGCCGCAGTCACGCGCCTGATAGTGCAGCACGCCGACGATCGCGGTGGGCGCGGCGAAGGTGAAGGTGAACGACTTCATGTCGGGCCGGGGGAAGTCGATGCCGTCGCCTTCGCCGAACGACTCGACGATGGGGTCTGCGTTGGGCACCAACTCTGCTGGCTCGTTTCGTTTCACGTGGCGGCGCGGAACCAGGGCCGACACCAGCGCGCCGAGCATGCCCACGAGCACCAGCGAGCCGATGATGCCCAGCGCGATGCGAGTGGGTTTGGGGAACTCCTGCCAGAACACTTGCAGCTTGCCCACGTTGGAGCGCTGCAGCTCGCGGCGTTCGCGTGCCCGATCGGCGGCCGTGGGGAGCAGCAGTGCGTCGTCGACCACCACCGGCTCGGGCGTGGTGACCGGGATCACCTTCGAAGGCCTCTTAAGCGCCGCAGCCCGGGGCGCGATGGCTTGCCGGCTTGGGTCGGTCGGCTTGCGCGGCGCCGAGGGCTTCGCGACCGCAGCCACTGCGGGTTTGCTGGGCGGTTTGACCGGGGCTTTGAGGAACGTGGCGTTGGGATCCTCTTCATCATCTTCACCGGCAAGGGTGGAAGAAGGGCCCGCCGCGGCCACGAACTCGAGCACCACGCTCCCGATGGCGATCAGGTCACCGGCCTCGAGCTGCACGGGCGCCTTGAGCGGGCGACCGTTCAAGGTGGTGCCGTTGGCGCTCTTAAGATCCTCCACGAAGACGAGGCCGTCTTCTTCGTACACCCGGGCATGGCTGCGTGAGGACGAGGGATCTTTGATCACCACGTCGTTGTCGGCGGTGCGGCCCATGCGGACCTCTCCTCCATCGAAGGAGAGGTCTACGGGCGCGTCGTCGCCTTGTGTGACTCGGAGGGTGAATGCCACAGCCCGCAGGGCAATACAGCAAGACCGTCTGGTCAAGCAGGTCGATACTGCTTTTCGATCAGCGGGCGGGGGCGTAGGCGGTGCGACCGTGGCCGAAAAGAACCCGCCCAGCCCCGCCAGCAGCCCGACCTCCACTGGCACCATCGTGGGCATCGCCTCGCGCAAAGCCGCCACCGCCGTGCTCAACGCACACGTGGCGGTGATCAAGGGCACGCCGATGCGCCGGGCCATCGGAGAGGCGCTGGCCAACGGGGGCAACTTAGGGGGCAAAGAACGCCGCTTCATCGCGTTCGCCACCCGCGAGCTCTCGAGGCACCTGCGCAGGATCAACCTCTCTGCCAGCGCGCGCGGCTACGCCACCTCGAAGCTGCACCTGCCGGAAGATCAGGCGATCTTCCGCTACGCCATGTGGCGCCGCGACGTGTGCGGGGCGGGGGTCGAGAAGATCATGACCGAGATCGCGCTGCCCGGGCCCATTCGCCCCCGCGGCATTCCCGACCAGGTCATCCGCGCCGAGCTCGAGCGCGTGGTGGAGATCGACTACGGCTCGACGCCGCTCGATCGCGCCGCCAACGAACACTCCTTCCCCACGTGGCTGGCTGAGCGCATCGCCGCCATCGCCCCCGAAGGTGAGCTCTCCCTGGTGCTCGAGGCGCTCAACCGCGAGCCCACGCTGACCTTCCGTGCGCGGCCGCTGGGCACCCGCGATGCGCTGGTCAAAGAGCTGCGCGCCAAGAAGCTCGAGGTCGAGGCTTGCGAAGAGCTGCCCGACGCGCTGCGCACCACCGACGACAGCCGGGCCATCTTCGAGTCGCGTTGGATGAAGGAGGGCCGCCTGCAGGTGATGGATCTGGGCAGCCAGCTGCTGGCGGCCTTCTGCCGCGCCCAGCCGGGTCAGACCGTGGTCGATTATTGCGCGGGCGCGGGGGGCAAGACGCTGGTGCTGGCCGACGCGGTGACCACCACGGGCCGGGTCTTCGCGTGGGATCACAGCGAGAAGCGCCTCAAAGAAGCGCGCAACCGGGTGGCCGAGCTGCGGCTGCGACACGTCAGCTTTCCCAGCCCGCCGCGCATCGATCTGGCCGACCTGGTGCTGGTCGACGCGCCCTGCAGCGGCACCGGCACCCTGGGCCGCGAGCCGGATCAAAAGTGGAAGCTGAGCCCCAAGCAGATCGACGAGCTGACCGTCACGCAGCTGGGCATTCTGCGGGATGTCTCGAAGCAGCTGAAGCGGGGCGGGGTGATCGTCTACGGCACCTGCTCGGTGCTGCGCGACGAGAACGAGGGCGTGGTCGAGCGCTTCGTGGCCGCCCAGCCCGAGTTCAAGCTCGAAGAGTCTTTACGGGTCTGGCCCCACCGGCTGGAAGGTGGCGGGTTCTTCGGCGCGCGGCTCATCAAGGCCTGATACCGTCGTAGCCCGTGCCCGAACGACTCCAACCGCAGACCCCGCAGAACGCAGAGATGCTCAGGCAGATTCAGGCCGCTTGGGAAGAAGCGCAGGCCCAGCTCCACGTGCTCAAGTCGCAGGTCGAGCACGCGGCGGCGATGGCGCAGGCGAAGGTCGGCTCGAACATGCTCGACCGCGACCTCGATCGGGCCTACCGCGACCTGGGCGAGGCGGTGTGGGCTGAGGTCAGCAAGGGCAAGCTGGTGCTGCCCGCGAACCTGACGGCCGTGCGCAAGCTGCTGGAAGGTGTGACCCAGAAGATCCGCACCCAGAACAACTCCATCAACGACCTGCTGGCGGAAGGTGCCGATATCGCGAAGCGCCTTCAGGAAAAAATGTCGGCTGCGTCGAAAGGTCTGGCGGGCGCACCCAGGAAGCGATAATTCCGCCGCCGTAAAGCAGCAAACCCGGGGCTATAGCTCAGCTGGGAGAGCACCTGAATGGCATTCAGGGGGTCAACGGTTCGATCCCGTTTAGCTCCACAAAAGTGAAAGGGCCTCGGTGATGAACCGGGGCCCTTTTTCTTTGGCCGCACCGGTCCTCCCGAGAGGGCCTTTGGAAATAGGAATCGGGTTCCATCACCGGTCTCCCCGAGCCCAGTCGAGGGATTACCTTTGCTCGCGCCTCAAGGTGGCATCTCGACTGCGCTCGATGCGAACGGTGGTCAAAAAAAGGCCCCCTGGAGAAATCCAGAGGGCCTTCGTACTTGCGGAAACTGAATCGTCTACTTGCCGGGAACCGGGGGAGGCGGCGTTGCGCCCGTGGGCATTCCCGGGGGAGGCGCCGGATCCTTGATCGCCAGCAGCTCGACCTCGAACACCAGCGTCGCGCCGCCGGGGATGTTGGCCCCTGCACCCCGATCGCCGTAGGCGATGTCAGCCGGGCAAACGAGCTTCGACTTGCCGCCGACCTTCATCTTCGCCACGCCCTCGGTCCAGCACTTGATCACGCCGTTGAGCGGGAACTCGGTGGGCTGGCCGCGCTTGTAGCTTGAGTCGAACTCGGTGCCGTCGATGAGGGTGCCCTTGTAGTGCACGCTGACCGTGTCAGTGGCTGCGGGCTGCTTGCCCTTGCCGGCCAGGGTCTCGACGTAGATGAGACCGGAGGGGAGCTTGGTGGCGCCCTTCTCTTTGGCGGCCTTGGCGGCGAACTCGACGCCCTTCTTCTTCTCGCCTTCGGCCTTCGAGGTCTGCTTTTCGCTGAGCAGCAGCTCGACCTTGGGGCCGTACTCCTCGAGCTTGACCGCGAGCTCCTTGCCCGAGGTCGCGTCTTTCATGCCTTTGACGACCTCTTCGAGATCTTCAGGGCTGAAGCCGGCGGTCTTCACCGGGGTGCGCTCGGCGATCAGCGCGCCGAACGCGTACATCGCCTTCTGCTTGTCTTCGGCGCTCAGCGGAGGCGGCGGAGGGGGCGGGGTGACCGCGGGGGGCGTGACGGCCGGGTTGGTGTTGGTGACGGCTGCGACGGCAGCGTCGGGCTTGGTCTCGGAGGGGCACGCGGTGAAGACGAGCGCGCAGCCGATCAGCATCGAACGGAAGGTGGTCTTCACTGGGGGGCCGCCTTTCCGGCGATGCTGATGAGCTCGACTTCGAAGTTGAGGACCGAGTTCGGGGGAATGGTGCCACCCGCGCCGCGCTCGCCGTAGGCGATGTCAGCCGGGCACACGAGCTTCGCCTTGCCGCCGACCTTCATCTTGGCGACGCCTTCGGTCCAGCACTTGATGACGCCGGAGAGGGGGAACTCGGCGGGCGTGCCGCGCTTGAAGCTCGAGTCGAACTCCGTGCCGTTCACCAGCGTGCCGCGGTAATGCACCTTCACCGTGTCGGTGGGCGCGGGCTGCGCGCCCGTACCGGCCTGGGTCTCGAAGTAGATGAGGCCCGAGGCCGTCTTCTGTGCGCCCGGCGCCTTCGCCTGCTCTTCGAGGTACGTCTGGCCCTTCGCCATTTCCTGCTCGCCTTTGATCTTCGCGCGCTCTTTGAGGAACTGGTCGACCTTGGGCATGTTCTCCGCGGTGGGAACCTTGAGTTCCTTACCGAGGGTGGCGTCGGTGAAGCCGGCCATCACTTCATTCAGCTCAGCCTCATTGAGGCCGGCCTGCGCGAGCGGGGTGCGCTGCGCGACCATCGCGCCGAGCGCATAGAGCACCTTCTTGCGCTCTTCAGGGGTGAGGGGACCAGGCTTGGCGGCGACGGGGGCGTCGGCCGGAGCAGCCTTTTCCTTCGGGGGCGGGGCGGCAAAAGCGACCGAGCCCGTCAGGCACAGCACGGCAATCAGCTTCTTCACGGTGGTTGTCTCTCTCGTTGTTTGGGACTGCGGGGGAATTGTGAAGCTCAGCTCTTGAAGACGTTCATCACGTCTTTGAGCAACTGAATCGACTCGGCGCGCGGGCGCTGGAAGGCGTTGCGGCCCATGATCGAACCGAAGCCTCCGCCGTCCTTGATGCCCTTGATCTCTTCGAGGAGCGCGGGGGTCTCTTTCGATTCTCCGCCCGAGAAGATCACGATGCGCTTGCCGTTGAACGAGCTCTGCACCACGTGGCGCACGCGATCGGCCATCGTCTTGGTGGGGATCGAATACTTCTCGAACACCTTCTTGGCTTCGGCCTGCTCGATGAAATCTTTCGGGGGCTTGACCTTGATCACGTGCGCGCCGAGCTGCGCCGAGATCTGCGCCGCGTAGGCGACCACGTCGACCGCGGTCTCGCCGTCTTTCGACATGTTGCCCCGGGGGTAGGCCCAGAGCACGGTGGGCAGACCGGCCGCCTTCGCTTCGGCGATCAGATCTCTGAGGTCCTGGTACTGCTGATTGCGCGCCGAAGAGCCCGGATAAATCGTGTACCCGATGGCCGAGCAACCCAGGCGCACTGCGTCTTTCACGCTGCCGGTGAGCGCCGAGATGGGCTCGACCTTCGAGAGCGAGTCAGAGTTGTTCAGCTTGAGGATGAGGGGGATCTCGCCCATCAGCTTGCCGGCGACGGCCTCGAGGAAGCCCAGCGGCGCCGCGTAGGCATTGCAGCCCGAGTCGATGGCGAGCTGCGCGTGGTAGTCGGGATCGTAGCCAGCGGGGTTGGGCTGAAAGCTGCGCGCGGGGCCGTGTTCGAAGCCCTGATCGACGGGAAGAATGACCATCTTCCCCGTGCCGGCGAGCGTGCCCGTGTTGAGCAAGCGCGCCAGATTCGTCAGGACGCCCGGAGTGTCAGAGGGGTACCAGCTGAGGATCTGCTTGACGCGATCAGTGTGGGACATGCCGGGCCAGATACCGCACTTCCAAAACGCTCAACACTCATTTCGCGGCTGGTGTTGGGGGGGCATTGGCAGCTACCAGCCTGAGCGGAAAGGTGCCCAAGGGGTTGCCTCCGATGCGCACGAGCACCTGAAATTCGCCGGGGTTGCGCACGCCGGTGGGCTCCCAGTCGACCTGCCACTCGGCCTCGTCACCGGTGCCGAATCGAATCTCACCCGACGCTTCCATCACGGTGTCGCCGCGTTGATCGAGGATCGCCACTTCGATGCGCGTGTTCTTCTTCGCAGGTGACTTCACCCGAATGACCGAGCTGAATTTCTCGGTCGCCAGGGGGTTGCCCGAGACGGTGACCTGGGGAAACGGCGAGGAAGGTTTGGCCCCATCGGGGGCGCGCATGAAGCCCTTGCCGTGGAGCACGCGCACGACGGTGTAGCCCTCGTCGAGCCGGGTGCCGCTGGGGCCCTGCTGGGCTTCGGGGGCGTCTTTGGGCTTCTCCAGCTTCTGGTTGGGGATGTCCTTGAAGGTGGGAATGCCCAGGTCGAGCTTGGGCGCGGTCTCTTTCTTCGAGCCCTTGAGCTTCGGATCTGCGGCCTGCGAGACGAGGGCCAGCGACATCGACGCGATAAGGAGGAAGCGGAGCATGCGCACGAGACGGAACATACGCCTTGCGCTTCACCTTGGGTCCACCCGCAAAGATGGCCCTTCTTTTCGAAGGCCCCCTGCGGCAGAGTGCTCGCGCTTTGCGCCTGATTTCATTCATCATTCTGTTGGCTGCAGCGGGCGTCGAGGCTGCACCGCTCACGTTGCAGCAGATCATCGACCGGGCGCGGGCGAATGATCACCGCGTCAAAGAG
Source organism: Archangium sp. (assembly GCA_043773025.1). Lineage (GTDB taxonomy): Bacteria > Myxococcota > Myxococcia > Myxococcales > Myxococcaceae > Archangium_A. The sequence goes on along the minus strand of JAYVFP010000134.1, from coordinate 2,162 downwards.
GCGCAGGCGCAGCTGCGGTACTACCGCTCGAAGTACGACGAAGCGCGCTGGGCGTGGTTCCCCCGCATGGATTCGTACATCATGATCGCCGGCCCCACGCCCGAGGCGCGCAACGATGCGCTCGGTGGGCCGCCGACCACCAGGTCGACCCTGATGTACGACCTCGATTTCGGTCAGCCCGGCGTGATGATGCGCGCGGGCGCCGAAGCGGTGTTGCCCATCTACACGTTCGGCAAACTCGACGCGCTCGAGGAGGCCGGCCGCAACGGGGTGATCGCGCACGAGGCGCTCACGGTGCGCGCGCAAGACGAGTCTGAGTACCAGGCCGCGCAGGCGTATTACGGGTACTGCCTCGCCAAGCAGGCCGCCGCCGTCGTGGACGACACGATGAAGCGCCTCGACGACGCTGAGAAGACGCTCACGCGGCTGCGCACTGAAGGCAGCGACCAGGTCACCCAGATGGATCTCTACAAGCTCGCTTTCTACAAGGAGCAGGGCGTGGTGCAGCGCCTCGGGGCCGAGAACGGAGCCTACTTCGCGCTGGCTGCGATTCGACTGCTGATCGCCGCGGGGCCCGACGAGAACATCGAGATCCAGGTCGAGCCGTTGACCGCGACCGATGGCTCTTTGGCGGTGGTCAACGAGTACATCATCACGGCGGCGAAACACCGGCCCGAGCTCAAGGCGATCGCCGCGGGGCTCGAGGCGCGCGCGCAGGAAGTGAAGATTCGCGAGGCGATGTACTACCCGGACTTCGGCATCGCCGGCTTCTTCCGGTGGATGTGGACGACGAGCGCGACGCGGCAGCTCTCTCCGTTTGCGTACGATCCGTACAACGATCTCTCGGCCGGCGTGGGCCTGGTCATGCGCTACCAGTGGGACTTTCCGCAGAAGGGCATTCACCTCGAGCAGGCGCGCGCTGAGTACGAGAAGATGGAGCACCAGCGTGATCTTCTCGGCGGCGCCGTGCGGCTGGAGATCGAGAAGAGCTGGGGTGACACCAACCTCGCGATGAAGAAGGCCGAGCGGCAGGCTGAAGCCGAGAAGAACGCACGGCGTTGGGCGAACGCGGCGTACACGGCGTTCGAGCTGGGCACCGGTGACACGCGTGAGCTGGTCGACTCGTTCAGCGCGTACGCGTCATCGAGCGTGCAGCGCTTGCAGGCGTACCACGACGTGAAAGTGGGCCTGCGTGCACTGACTCGTGCGGTCGGTCAGCCAATCGAGCTGCAGGCCAAACCAGTCGCCCCGCCGCCGGTCATGCTCCAACCCAAATGATGTCGGGGCCTTCGTTGCCCGCCCAACCCCAGACGATCCAAATGAATAATCGCCAAACCCCACCTCACTACGAGGCATGAACCTCCTCGTCCTGGTGCTCCTGGCGCAAGCGCAGCAAGTCTCCTCCACCCAGCCCGCGCCGCTGCCGAGAGCGCCGCCGAAGTGGGAAGTGTTCATGGGCTTTCAGGGGGGCATCCGGCCCGACTCGCTCGGTGGTGGGGGCGGGGCGTTGGTCGGGGTGAATCGTCAAATCTTGAGCTGGCTGCGCGCCGAGCTCTCGGTGGGCCTCGGCATGTACACTCAGCCGATCGACGTGCTGACGATGATTCGACTGGGCGCGCGGTTCGAGTGGCCGACGCAGGCGCGCCTGAAGCCGTTTCTCTCGGTCAACTTCGCCCACCAACACGAAGCGGGCTGGGAGCACGTGAAGAAGGATCCCATTCCGGTGGTGCTGGGGTTGTCTGAGCACGAGAACGGCATTCATCACCGCAGCGGCATCGAGACGGGGCTGGGTCTCGTGTACGAGCTCCCTGCTCGGAAGAACCTGCCCATCTCCGGGCGCATCGGGGTGAAGGCGTCGTTCACCGCACTGCTGGGCGCAGGCCCGCCGCGGTACGTCGACCTCACGACGCTCGTCGGTCTGTGCTTCTAGAAGTGGAAAGCGGCCCCGAACAGCCCACCACCGTTCGCATCGAGAGGGGTGGCGGAAATAGGAATCGGGTTCCATCACCGGTCTCCCCGAGCCCAGTCGAGGGGGCATTTTCCGCCCGAAGGCGAGGTAATCCCTCGACTGCGCTCGCAGGGTTGGCCGAAATAGAAATGACTCCAATCACCGGTCTCCCCGAGCGCAGTCGAGGGGGCACTTACCGCCCGAAGGCGAGGTA
>JAYVFP010000133.1:0-4592 GCA_043773025.1 Archangium sp. | reverse complement strand
AGAACAACCGGTCCTCCTGAGCGAAGTCGAAGGAGCACTTCCTCCTCGCGCAGCAAGTGGCATCTCGACTTCGCTCGATGCGAACGGTGCGGGCTGTTTCTCAGGATCAGAGACCGGCTTCGTCGGCGATTTCTTCCCGAAGAACAACCGGTCCTCCTGAGCGAAGTCGAAGGAGCACTTCCGCCTCGCGCAGCAAGTGGCATCTCGACTTCGCTCGATGCGAACGGTGGTGGGCTGTTCCCCAGGAGCGGAGTCGAGGGAGCGCTCGATGCGGTGATCACTTCGCGACTTCCAGAATGATGGTCACTGCCTTTTCTCCCAACGCCGCGGCCATCTTCTTCGAGAGCGCCACCCGCTCAGGCTCGAGCGCCTGCCGCCACGCCTCGCCATCGCAACGGATGACGAGCGCCTTGCCTTCCCACCGGATGGGCCGCGTGTGTTTGGCCACCACCTCGCCCACCACCCGCGCCCAAACCGGCATGGTCGCCGCAGCAGAGCCGGTCTGTTTGAGGACTGCGCCCATCATGTCGGCCAGAGACTTCATCGCGTTCGCATCATGGGCGAACCTGACAGTCGTGTCGTGGTTGACGCAGTGCAACAGAGCGGAACCCTTGCAGAAAGAATGTGGCATCGGGTTCGCTAGAGCGATTGACCCGCCCCCCTCGGAAAGCGACAGTGCGCCGCCTTTTCGACATCTGCCATTTCCCCACCAAGGAGCATCGAATGACTGCAGTGATTCGCAAGACGCTATGGGCGGCCTCCGCCCTTTTGGCGCTCAGCTTGACGGCGTGCCCGCCTGCCCCGAAGCCTGACGGAGGTCCCGTGGGTGGCGGCACCGGCACGACCGACTGTGTCGAAGACAGCGACTGTCCGGATCCGCAGTATTTCTTCTGCAACACGGTCACCTCGCAGTGTGAGCCCTCGTGCCGCTCCGCCGCGCAGTGCAACCCTTCGTCCGTGAACAACGGCACGCGCCCCACGCAGTACGCCCTCGGCTTCTGCACCGGCTCGCTGGGCTGCCAGTGTGACGAAGGCAAGTGTGTCGGCTCGTTGTGCTCGGCTGACTCTGACTGTGGAACGCTCGTGTGCCGCAGCGGCGCGTGCGTGGCGGCCCCCGTCGCGACCACCGTGGCCAAGTGCCAGGTCTCGCCTGACTTCGCCGTCTTCAAGCAGGGCAGCAAGGCGCGCTTCTGGGTCTCTGCGTGGGATGCGCAGGACAAGCCGGTCGTCCTCAAGGAAGGCGCGACCTTCACCGCCGAAGGCACGGCGCTGACCGGCACGGGCACCGGCGCCTTCGCTGACTTCACCGCGGGCAACGCGTCGGTCACCACGGCGGTCAACTCCGTCAAGGCGACGATTGGAACCACCTCGTGCTTCGCCAAGGCGATCGTGCTGGCGAACCCGACTGCCGGGTCTGCCGCGGTCTCCGTCATCGACGAGCTCTCGGGCCGCCCGGTGGCCGGTGCGCGCGTGATGCTCTCTACCTCGGCGGGCGTCGTCATTCCCCAGGGTGCGAACGACACGTCTGAGACCGACGCGAACGGCTACGCCACGCTCATCGGCGCGGTCGCCCCGTACAGCGTCACCGTGTTCCACCGCGAGTTCAGCTACGTCACGGTGGCGAACTACGCCGGCACCTCGAACTTCCTCTCGTTCGCGCTGCGCCGCAACTCGCTGGACAAGTACGGCGGTTACAAGGGCACGTTCACCAACGTCCCCATGACCTCGAACGTGCACGCGGGCCTCGCGGGCATGTCGCTGGCCGGCAGCATCACCAACCTGAACCTGACCTCGCTGCTCGGCCCGTCCGTGCCCACCAACATCAAGATTGGCTCAGCCATCAACCAGATGAACGTTCCGATCCCGGCGGGGGCGTACCTCGGGTTCGGCGCTGATTCGATCAAGGACCAGATTGCCGGCCAGGGCCTCAACGGCACCTGCCTCGATGGCAGCGGCCAGCCTGATGAAGCGAAGATTCTCGCTGGTACCTGCGGCACGCGCACTGCGTGGGCGCTGGCTGGCGACGTGCCGCTGGGCGATCTGCCCATTGACGCGGTCGCGGGTGGCCTCGACAACATCAACATCGGCCAGTTGCTCGGCCGCATCGTGCCCATCTTCAAGAAGTTCAACTCGTCGGTCGTGCGCGACGTGCAGTTCACGCTGCGCGACACCCCGGGCGCTGACGCGGGCGCCCCCAACTTCAGCAACCAGGCTGAGTACACGACGAAGAACCACGACTTCACGCAGATTCCCCTCGCGTTCAACTTCGTGGTGAAGACGCCCGAGCTGCCGAAGTTCAAGAACACGTTCGTCGACGGCGTGGCGATCATCGGTGGCGCGATGGCCGTCGGCCGTGGCGTCGTTCCGCTCGGCATCGGCGTCGGCGTGAACACCATGCCGGTCGACGGTCAGCTCGATCGGCTCGAGCCCCTGCAGGCCGGCCAGGTCGGCGTGCGCATGGCGCCCACCCACCACGGCCTCGAGGGTTCGCACTACGGCCTGCTGATCGCGGCGATCTCGGCGAAGGCGCTGTCTGACGCCTCGGCTGGCATCGGCGCTTCGGCGCTGTTCCCCCGGCTGCCGGGCAACAAGCTGGTGTTCGACCCGATGGGCGCGACGCCGGTCGACGTCTCGGCCCAGGCGTTCCCGGCGTTCCCCGAGGGCGCGCGCTTCAACTACGCGGGCATGGCTGATGGCGCAGTTCCGGCCCGCAGCTTCCGCATCGGCACGGGCATGGGCGCCATCGCAGGCGTCAACGTGGTGCGCGTGTCGTTCGCGGACAGCATCGAGACGCGCTGGGACATTCTGGTCGACGCGGCCGACACGCGCTTCACGGTTCCCCCGGTGCCCAGCGCGGGCGCCTTCCGTGATCGCCTGTTCGCCAACGGCAACAGCACCACGGGCGCCCGCTCGGAGCTGCTGGTTCAGGCGTTCCGCATGGTCAAGGACCCGCTCAACCTGCCCAGCACGCAGGTCACGTTCGCCGACTACGTGGAGCTCAACGACACGAACGCGGATCGCACGACCGACTTCCTGACGGCGTTCTCATTCCTCAACTACGGCAAGCCGACCATCGGCTTCAAGACGCCGTCGACCGACCCGGCCACCATCACGCGAGGTTCGAAGCTCGTGGTCGAGGTGGCTGGCTTCAGCATCGGCAATACGCCCGGCACCAACGACGGCGTGGTGCGGCTCAGGTTCACCGGCGGCACGGGGTGCGCCGACGTGGTGCTGAACACCGAAGTGCCCATGGCAGGCAGCGGCACGCTGGAGCACACGCTCCCGATGGCCTGCACGGGCGCGGGCATCGTGATCCGCGCTGAGCTGCTCAAGGCGGACGGCACCACGGCGATCGCGCCTGCGGTGGCGAGCACCATCACCGCGACGATTCAGTAAGTCTTCCGGTCTTGAAGTGCTGACAGCGGGGCTCCTCCTTCACTGGAGGGGCCCCGTTTTTTTGGGGCCTGCTCGTCTTTCAAGTCGGTGGTGCTAGCCTCGCCGGCCACCCTGATGCCTCGCAAGCACACCACCGCCATTACGGTCATCTCGAAGATCTCCGAGAGAGCGGTGAGCCGGGCCGCGGCCCTGGTGCTGATCCACGGCGAAGACCTGGGTCGCAAGTTCGACCTCACCTCTGAGGAGACGTTGATCGGCCGCACCTCGAAGGCCGACATTCAAGTCGATCAAGATTCAGTCAGCCGCAACCACGCGAAGCTCAGGGTCGACGGCGCGCGCATCACCATCGAAGACATGGGCTCGACCAACGGCACCATCGTCAACGACGAACACATCGAAGACTCGGTGAGGCTGCGCAACGGCGACTTGGTGAAGATTGGGAGGACGATCTTCAAGTTCATCGCCTCGAACAACATCGAGGCGGCGTACCACGACGAGATCTACCGGATGACCACGGTCGATGGCCTCACCCAGGTCTTCAACCGGCGGTACTTCGAAGATGCCATCGAGCGCGAGCTGTCGAGATCGAGGCGCTACACGCGGCCGCTGTCGCTGGTGCTGCTCGACATCGATCACTTCAAGAAGATCAACGACACCTATGGGCACCTGGCGGGCGACGCGGTGCTCAAGGAACTCGCGCTGACCGTGCGGGCGCGCACCCGGCGGGAAGACGTGTTCGCGCGGTACGGGGGCGAGGAGTTCGCGTTGCTGCTGCCCGAGGTGGATCAGAAGGGCGCGATGCTGCTGGCCGAGAAGGCACGCAAGCTCGTCGAGAAGCACCGCTTTCAGTTCGATGGCGCACACATCGTGGTCACCATGTCGGCGGGTGTGGCGACCATGGTGAAGAAGACCGAGAACCCCAACGAGCTGATTCGCCGGGCGGATGAGAAGTTGTACGAGGCGAAGACTGGCGGGCGGAACCGGGTGGTCGCTTAGTCGGCCCCTCACCCCGACCCTGTCCCCGAGGCAGACTGGTGAAAGAGGTGCCTCGACTCCGCTCGGCACGAACGGAACTGGCCGAAATCCGTTCAGCCCGACAGGGTTGGCCGAAATAGAAATGACTCCAATCACCGGTCTCCCCGAGCGCAGTCGAGGGGGCACGTGCCGCTCGAAGGCGAGGTAATCCCTCGACTCCG
>JAYVFP010000132.1:0-14223 GCA_043773025.1 Archangium sp. | reverse complement strand
GCTTGGTGACGGAGCTCCGAGCGATTCCTGCCGCAAAATCGATCCCTTACGGCTCGCCGCCTCTTCGCCTTCACGGATTGGGGTCGGGATGAGCGGTGTCCGTTCGCTACTTCGATCAACCCTGCGAGCGGCTTAGGAGAGCAGCCGAGGCAGTGGGCTCGGGTCGACCGGTGCACCCGAAAACAGTTCTGTGGCGACCTGTAGCGGAAAATTTGGGGCAGCGATCTCGCGGGTGTACAACTCGACCCTCACGCGTCGCCCGGGAGTCCACCGCCACATGGTCGAGAGCAATGACTTCGCTCAAGTGATGCTGGAGGCACAGGACATTGCCCAGAGCGTCAATCAGCGCCTCACGACGGCCCACGTGCTGCTCGCGATGTTCACCGTCGAAAACCGCGCGGCCCTGCTGCTCGGCGAGAAGGGCGTCAACGAGGACATTCTCCTCGAGCTGCTCACCTCGGCCCCCAGCGAACCCGATGGCCTGATCAAGGAACTCAGGGAGAAGGGGAAAGAAACAGCAGCCAACTGCGGCTCGGCCGAAGCCGACTGCCTGCACGCGATGATCGCCATGACCCGCGTGCGCTGCTCCGCGCAAGACCTGCTCTTCAAGACGGGCATGGATCTGACCGCCCTTCGCAACACCGCGCTCTCGTACTTCACGTCGGGCCGCATGCCCCGCCGGCTGATGCTGCAGCGCGAGCTGCCGCCGAACATGCCGCGCGCGTCGTCGGGCCGCCCGGTCGGTGCGCCCCCCCTGCCCTTCGCGCCCCCTGCGCGCGTGGCCACGGTGGTGCCGCCGCCCCCGCCCAAACCCGCCACCCTCAAGCCCGCGATGTCGATTCGCGATCTGGTCGACGACGTGTCCGATGACGAGGTCGACGAGCTCGCTTCACTGCCCTCGCCGCTCGCGCACGCCCCCCGCGCTGCGCCCACCGTCATGTCGGGCAAGTGGCAGCTCGACCCGCGCACGTTCCCGCTGCTCACCTCGCTGGGAAAGAACCTCACGGCGCTCGCACGTGAAGGAAAGTTGGACCCCGTGGTCGGCCGCGCGCGAGAGATCGACGAGATCATCGACATTCTCGGTAAGCGCCGCACGAACAACCCCGTGCTGCTGGGTGAGCCGGGCGTGGGGAAGACGGCCGTGGTCGAAGGCGTGGCGCAACAACTGGCCACCCTCAAGGGCCCGCTGGGCGAGAAGATGGTCATCGAGCTCGACATGGCGACCCTGGTGGCTGGCACCCAACTGCGCGGCTCGTTCTCCGAGCGCCTCAACTCGCTCAAAGAAGAAGTGAAGAACGCCGCGAGGGTGGTGGTGTTCATCGACGAGGTGCACACGCTGATGGGCGCCGGATCCACCGGTGAAGGCCCGCAAGACGCGGCCAACGAGCTCAAGGCGGCCATGTCACGCGGCGAGTTCCCCTGCATCGGGGCCACCACGCACGACGAGTACCGCAAACACCTCGGCAACGATCCCGCGCTCGAGCGGCGCTTCACGCCCGTGGTAATCAACGAGCCCTCGATCCCCGACACCGTCTACATCTTGAACGGCGTCATCACCCGCTACGAGCAGCACCACCGGCTCAAGTACGCGCCCGACGCGCTGCAGGCCGCCGCCTCGATGTCGTCGAAGTACATCAGCGATCGGTTCCTGCCGGACAAGGCGATCTCCGTGCTCGATCTTGCGGGCTCGCGTTGCCACCGTGAAGGCAAGACGCTGGTCGAAGCGCAGGACGTCGCACGGGTGATCGCGAAGATCGCGCAGTTGCCCGAAGAGCGGCTGCTCATGAACGACTCCGCGCGCCTGCTCTCGATGGAGAGCGACCTGCGCAAACGCGTCATCGGCCACGAAGAGGTGATCGATCGCGTCGCCCGCGTGGTGCGCCGCAACTACGCCGGCTTCTCCAGCCGCCGCCCGATGGGCAGCTTTCTCTTTCTGGGCCCCACGGGCGTGGGCAAGACCGAGATGGCGCGGGGGCTTGCAGACGTGGTCTTCGGCAGCCGCGACGCGATGATCCGCATCGACATGTCGGAGATGTCGGAAGGTCATGGCGTCTCCCGCCTCATCGGTGCACCGGCGGGCTACGTGGGGTTTGGCGAAGGGGGCCAGCTCACCGAGCCCGTGCGGCGCAAGCCCTCGTCCGTCGTGGTGCTCGACGAGATCGACAAGGCGAACCGCGAAGTGTTGCTGCTCCTGCTCCAGGTGCTCGAGGAAGGCCGGCTCACCGACGGCAAGGGCCGCCACATCGACTTCTCCAACACCATCGTGATCCTCACCACGAACCTCGGCGCCGAGGCGTTCTCCACCAAGGGCCGCTCGATGGGCTTTGGGGGGCAGAGCATCGAGGTCACCGGGGAGCAGGCCGCCTCTGACATCGCGCGCCGATCGCTGCCGCCCGAGCTGTGGAACCGCATCGACGAACGCTGTGCCTTCAAGCCGCTCAAAGAGATCGAGGTCGCGAAGATCGCCACGTTGTTGCTCACCGAGTCGAGCAAGCGCCTGCACTCTGAGAAGGGCATCGCGTACGAGGCCAGTGATGAAGTGATCACCCACCTCATGAAGAGCGGCGGGTTCGACCCCACGCTGGGAGCGCGCCCCATGCGGCAGACGGTTCAGCGGCTGGTGGAAGGACCCCTGGCCGAGCGCATTCTGGCGGGGGACTTCGCGCAGGGTGATCGGGTGCGCATCGAGTTGGCGGCCGGGCAGTTGCACTTCAGCCCCATGGCGTTGAACGGACGAGCGAATTGAAGAAGCCGAAGAAACAGCCGCGCCTTCCCCCTCGGGTGGTGATCGTCGGCTTTGGGAGGGTGGGCGGAGCGATCGCAATCGGCCTGCGTGACGCGGGTTGGGACGTGGCGGTCTTGCCGCGATCGGCTGACTCCGTGCGCAAGGCGGCGGCGCTGAAGGTGTTCCTCGCGGATCACGACGATCTGCGGGCCGCGCAGTTGTGCATTCTCGCGGTGCCTGATTCGGCCGTGCATCCCGCGATGGAACTGGTGGAGGAAGATCTCGGGCCTTCCACCGCGCTGGTGCACTGCAGCGGCGCCTTGCCGTTGACTGTCTTCTCGACCGCGCGCACCAAGCGCCCGCTGGGCTCATTTCACCCGCTGGTGGCCATCTCGGACCCCAAGGACGCCTTGAGTGGCCACGCGGTGGCCCTCGCCTCGACCGATCGCACCCTGCACGCCAGTCTGGAGCGCATGGCCGGGGCGCTGGGCATGTCGCCTGTGGAAGTGCCTGAAACCGGCCGGGCCGCCTACCACGCAGGGGCGGTGCTCAGCGCCGGGCTGCTGGTCGCCCTGCTGGATGGAGCGGTCAGCGCCTTCGAAGAGGCCGGTTTGAACCGCGAAGTGGCCCTCAAGGCACTGCTTCCCCTGTCGGCTTCGGCCCTCCGGGGGGTGCAATCTCGGGGTCTGGAGAAAGGTTTGACCGGCCCGGTGGTGCGCGGCGACGTCAGCGTGGTGCAGGCGCATCTGGAGACTTTGCCTCCAGAGATGGGGAGTTTGTACCGCCTGCTCTCCCGGCGGGCCCTCCGGCTGACCCCTGCCCTCCCCCCAGAAACTCGCCTCGCCCTTGAACGACTGCTGGCCTGAAGGCCCGGCTGAGGCTAGGTGCCCTCGGCATGAGCAAACCCGGGGGCCCAATGGCAGCGGCGGTGACGTGGGATTCCGTCGCCGAGTCGTACACGCAGCACGTCGTACCTGTGTTCGAGAACTACGCGCGTGAGGCGCTGCGCATCGCAGCCATCCCACCGGGCTGCGAGATCCTCGACGTCGCCGCGGGCCCAGGCACGCTCGCGTTGTTGGCCGCTGATGCGGGCCACCTCGTGACGGCCGTCGACTTCTCGCGCGGCATGATGGACCGGCTTCGCTCCGCCAGCAGCACGCGCAAGCTGAAGCTGGAGACCAAGGTGTGCGACGGCCAGGCGCTCGAGCTGCCCGCCGATCGTTTCCAGGCCGCGTTTTCCATGTTCGGCCTCATCTTCTTCCCGAGCCGTGCGCGGGGGTTCTCCGAGCTGTACCGGGTGCTCAAGCCCGGTGGCCGCGCGGTCGTCGGCAGTTGGGCGCCGATGGAAAAGCTGCCCTTCATGCAGGTGCTCTTCGGATCTCTCGCCGAGCTGCTCCCGCCTGCCCCCCCGCCCCCGCGCGTGCTCGAGACGACGGAAGCCTGCATCACCGAGATGGCCACCGCGGGCTTCAGCGACGTGAAGGTCGAGCAGGTCAGCTTCGCGTTCGAAGCGCCTTCGTTGGCTGAGTTCTGGGCCTGGTTCCCTTCGAGCTGTGCGCCGTTGGCTGCGCTGCAGAAGCAGCTGGGCGCCGAGTATGCGCCGATGATGGAGAAGCTTTCTGCGCGCGTTGCCGAGCGCATGGGGCCCGGCCCCGTGAAGGTCGACATGCCGGCGCTGCTGACCTCAGGCACCAAGTCGTAGCTCCCCCTCGCGCTGCGAAGCGGGGAGAGGGTCGGGGTGAGGGGCCGCACTTGCCTCACGCACCGCTTGCGCGTCCTCGTCCTCCAACTGCAATTCGCAGCGAGTACCGAAGGTGACGTGGCGAATGCGACCCTGTGTTTCAAGGGGCCTGACCGCCAACGATAAGTCCAACCGGGCGGTACGCGGGAAGCTATAGCTTTTCGCGTGAGCGAGCAGACCACCCACGGCGACGCAGCGCGCTCCGATGTCGCCACGAGCATGCGCAACGCCCTGACGCTCGGCGGGTCGCTCGTGCTGACGCTGGGCATCGGCTTCGGCGTGCGCATCGCCCTGCGCCGCTACCTGGGCCCCGCGGTGATAGGCCCGGTGAACTTCGCCGACGCGTACACCACCACCGCGTTCATTTTCTTGAGCCTGGGCATCGATCTCTACGTGCGGAAGATCGTGCCCGTCACCCTGGAGGGCGCCAACGAGTTCCTGGGCACCGTCTTCGCCATTCGCGCGGTGATGGCCACCATCGTCTTCATCTTGATGAACCTGGTGCTCTCGTGGATGGGGCAGCCCATCGAGGTGCGCGTGCTGGTGTGGGCCTACGCGGCCGCGCAGATCTGCATGAGCTACAACCAGACGTTGGTCGCGCTGCTCCAGTCAGCGCGAACCATCGACGGGCTGTCGGCGCTCAACGTCATCGCGAAGTTGATGTGGGCCGCGGGCTTCATCGTCACGATGGTCTTTGAGCTGCCGCTGGTCGGCATTCCCCTCTCGGTGTTCTTCGCCGAGTTCATGAAGCTGGCGGTCGGGTACTGGCTGGCGCGCAAGCACGTGAAGCTGCGCATGACCGTCGATTGGAAGAAGGTCACGCCGGTGCTGCGCAGCGCGTTCCCGTTCTATGTGAACGCCGTCGCGCTGGTGATCGTCAACCGCTTCGACGTCAGCGTGCTGCGCATGCGCAGCAGTGATCGTGAGATCGGTCTGTACAGCGCGGCCGCCGAGCTGGCGCAGATGACCTTCATGCTGGTGCCAATGCTGGGCGGCGTGGTGATGCCGCTCTTCGCGCGCATGCAGACGCGGGGGCAGGCCGAGTACCACGAGATGTTGCGGCGAACGCTCGAGCTCATCCTGGTGCTCGCCTTCCCTCCTTCGCTGGCGATCGCCGCCGGGGCTGACGTGTGGGTGCACCTCGTGCTCGGCGAGCCGTACGCAGCGTCTTCGTGGGCGCTGAGCATTCTGGGGCCGACCTTCCTGCTCACCTATGTCGCCGTGGTGCTGGGCATCGCGCTCAATCTCGGCGGCGGCGAGTGGACGGTGACCGTCGCCTCGTTGATGAGCATGGTGGTCAACCCGCTGTTGGTGCTGGGGCTGGTCGAGCTGTCGCAGAGCTGGGGCCCGGGCGGAGCGGGCGCTGCCTGCGCGATGGCTGCCGTGCTGACCGAGGCCATGGTGCTGGCCATCATGTTCTACCGGCTGGGGGGCATGGTGTTCGACGCCCGGCTCGTGAAGATGGTGGTGAAGACCGTGCTCGCGTGTGTGGTGGTGATGGCGCTCGACCGGCTCGTGCTGCACGATCTCGGGCCGGTGCGACTGCTCATCGATGCCCTGGTGTACGCGGGGCTGGTGCTGGCGAGCGGCGCGGTGTCGGTGGGTGAGTCGATGCAGCTGGTGAAGACGATGCGGGCCAATCGCCGCGCAGGCTGACCGCTCTCGGGCGGGGTGAACGGTGGTGGTGCCCTCACCCTCCGTTCAGGTCTTGACGCGGTGGGTCGCCCCGCTTAGGAACATGCTCTTTCGTCTGGCTTTCCAAAGGACCTCACCATGGCTCGCGTAACCGTCGAAGACGCCCTCCCCCACGTCGACAACCGCTTCGCCCTCGTGCTGCTCGCGAGCAAGCGCGCTCGTCAGCTCATGGCCGGTGCCCGCCCCCTCGTGGATCATTCGAAGAACAAGCCCTGCGTGCTCGCCATTCGGGAGATCGCCACGGGTCACGTGAAGTTCGACCGTGATGTTCGTGAAGCGCTCATGGGCAAGTTCAACGCCCCCGCTGCTCAGAGCTGAGACCTTCCGGCTTCGCTCAAATAGGCCCTGTTCCTCTTTTGAGGAGCGGGGCTTTGTTTTGCCCTCTCCCCGACCCTGTCCCCCTCGGGGAAAGGGAGGCAGCGGCAGCGGCAGCGGCTCTACGAAGGCGTCACGATCTCGCTGATGAGCTCGTCGAGCACCCGCCCGGTCATGTCGCGCTCACCGGGGTAGCTCAACCGCGCGACCGCTTCTTCGATGGGGATCCACTTCGCCACGTCGACCTCTTTTCGCATCACCTCGGCGATCTGATCGATCTCTCCGGAGTCCCACCGGAAGACGTAGAAGCTGACGCACTTGAAGATGGTCTTGCCCTTGAACCGGTACACGTACTTCACGTCACCGAGCTTCTTGATGCACACCACCACGAGGCCGGTCTCTTCGAGGATCTCGCGCTCGGCGGTCTTCTGAGAGGTCTCGCCCTTCTCGATGTGACCCTTGGGGAGCGCGAGCACGTTGCGGCCGGCCGGCTTGATGACCGCTACCTCAGTGCGCCCATCGACCTGGCGGAGCACGACGCCACCAGCTGAGTACTCACGCGTCGCGACCACAGCCTTCGTGTTTAATCACGCCAAGGTCAGCGGGCACGCCCGAAATACTGAAGCTTCGCTTCCGCGCCGAGCCGATAGCCGTGCCGCAGCTCGGCCAGCAGCTTGTCCATTCGACCCGAACGCACCATCGGAAGCAGCCGCTCGCAGTACGACTTCGCCAGCCGGTTCGCCTCGAGGTACCGCCACCGCTCGGGCTCGCTGAGGTTGTGCCGAAGCTGCACCTGCTCGAAGAGGCGACCGACGAGAGACCCGGCCCAACGACCCACGTTGAGTCCCCACTTGAGCAGCGTGCAGACAGCAAACTTGTCGACCTCGGCCTGGGCCTCCAACTCGAGGAGAGAAACGGTTCGCTCCTGGTTCACCGTGTGAGCGACGTACAGAAAGTGAGAGACACCTTCGGCCACCTCGCAGAAGTCGCCGATGTCAGCGGTCATCGCGCCTTCGGGGCCGGCCGCCGTCACGCGAGCCAGCAACTCGGGTTCGACGTAGAGGGCCAGCTCGAGGCCCTCGGTGCCTTCAGCGACGAGCAGCTCTTCGCGGGAACGCCCTGAACCGCCCAGCTTGCGCGCTGCTTCCGAGTCGATCAGGAAATCCTTTGCCCGGTACTCGGCGCGGATTCCGTAGATTGCCTCGAGCTGTTCCTGCAGCGCGTCCAACATCAATTGGCCATCAGCTTCTTCGAAGGCAGCAGGCCCGCGTCGATGAGCACCTGCTCGAGCCGCCCGTTGCCGGTGCGCGACCACGCCTCGAAGACCTTGAGCTGACCTTGAGGTCCGGTCGCTGCAAGGCCACGGGCCGAGATCTCCTCGAGCACCTCGACCAGCGAGCCGAACTTGAGACAGAGCTCCTGGTAGACCGAAGCGAACGAGGTGTTCCCTGAGAGATCGGCCACCGCGCTGTACGCGTTGCGGCCCATCTGCACGTAGTAGTCAGCCCCCACCACGCTGTCTTTGAGCGAGCTGTTGAAGAACCCCGCCGTGTAGAGCGAGACGTCGCCCAGTTGCCGGAGCGTGCGGATCCGCTCCTCCCGCTCTTGCTGCAGGGCCCGGTGGTAGAGCACCGCCAGCGGCTCTGCTTCCCGTTTGCCGTCCACCTCCTGGGTGAACAGCTTTTCAGCCTTGGCGTAATCGGAGAGCAGGTTGACGACGTAGAACTCCGTCACCTCCTCGATCGAGACCCGCTGCCGCTTGACCACCTCGCCAACCAGGCTTCTGAAGAATTCTTTCAAGGAACCACTCAGCACCAATTGACTCATTGTGACCTCCGGCTTGCTCACTGATCGTATCGGCACGGAGGCGCGCTGACAAAAATCGCCCAGCTATTCCGGTGGGTTGCGCTGGCGCTCCCACATTCAGAGCGCCAATCGCCCCCCCAGAACCGGTTGGCAAACTCATGGCGTGAGTGCCAGTGGGTGCCTTGACGCTCGGGGAGGCACGGTTATATCCACCGCGCCAACGGCTCTGGCACTCAACGTAGGCGAGTGCTAACCGGCAGCACGTAGTCACAACCCAGTCCCCAACTCACGGAGCAACGACCATGAAGATTCGTCCCCTGCACGACCGGCTGATCGTCAAGCGCATCGCTGAAGACACCAAGACCAAGGGCGGGATCATCATCCCCGACTCGGCCAAGGAAAAGCCCCTCGAGGCGACGGTGATCGCGGTCGGCAACGGCAAGATTCTGGAAGACGGCAAGGTTCGCCCGATGGACATCAAGGCCGGCGACACCGTTCTCTTCAGCAAGTACTCGGGCACGGAAATCAAGATCGAGGGCGACGAGCACCTGATCATCCGTGAAGAGGACGTTCTCGGCATCATCGAGAAGTGATCCGGTAACTCCACTCTTTCCAAAGGACTCAACAACATGGCTGCCAAAGACATCATTTTCGATACGAAGGCTCGCGACGCGATCCTCCGCGGCGTCAACACCCTGGCCGACGCAGTGAAGGTCACCCTTGGGCCCAAGGGCCGCAACGTGGTGATCGAGAAGTCGTTCGGTTCCCCCACGATCACCAAGGACGGCGTCACCGTCGCCAAGGAAATCGAGCTCGAGAACAAGTTCGAGAACATGGGCGCGCAGATGGTGAAGGAGGTCGCGAGCAAGACCTCTGACGTCGCAGGCGACGGCACCACCACCGCCACCGTGTTGGCCCAGGCGATCTACCGTGAAGGCGCGAAGCTGGTCGCCGCCGGTCACAACCCGATGGAAATCAAGCGCGGCATCGACAAGGCCGTCACCGTGATCGTCGGCGAGCTCAAGAAGCTCTCCAAGCCCACCTCTGGCAAGAAAGACATTGCCCAGGTCGGCACCATCTCTGCCAACGGTGACACCACCATCGGCAACATCATCGCCGAGGCGATGGAGAAGGTCGGCAAGGAAGGCGTGATCACCGTCGAAGAGGCGAAGGGCCTCGAGACCACCCTCGACGTCGTCGAAGGCATGCAGTTCGATCGCGGCTACCTCTCGCCGTACTTCGTCACCAACCCCGATCGCATGGAGGTCGAGCTGGCTGACCCCTTCATCCTCATCTACGAGAAGAAGGTCTCCTCGATGAAGGATCTCCTGCCCGTGCTGGAGCAGGTCGCGCGTTCGGGCAAGCCCTTGCTCATCGTGGCTGAAGACATCGAAGGCGAAGCGCTCGCCACCCTCGTGGTCAACAAGATCCGCGGCGTGCTCAACGTGTGCGCGGTCAAGGCGCCCGGCTTCGGCGATCGCCGCAAGTCGATGCTCGAAGACATCGCCATCCTCACGGGCGGCAAGCTGATCGCCGAAGATCTCGGCCTGAAGCTCGAGAACGTCACCCTCAACGACCTGGGCAAGGCCAAGCGCCTCAAGGTCGACAAGGACAACTCGACCATCATCGACGGCGCGGGCGCGGAAAAGGACATCCAGGCTCGCGTGAAGCAGATCCGTGCGCAGATCGAGGAGACCACCTCGGACTACGACAAGGAGAAGCTCCAGGAGCGTCTGGCGAAGCTCGTCGGTGGCGTGGCCGTCATCAACGTCGGCGCTGCGACCGAGACCGAGATGAAGGAGAAGAAGGCTCGCGTGGAAGACGCACTCAACGCGACCCGCGCGGCCGTGGAAGAGGGCATCGTCCCTGGCGGCGGCGTGGCGTACATCCGCGCGCTCAAGGCGCTCGACGGCATCTCCGTCACCGCTGAAGAGAAGTTCGGCGTCGACATCATCCGTCGCTCCGTCGAAGAGCCGCTCCGCCAGATCGCGGCGAACGGTGGTCTCGAGGGTTCCGTGATCGTCAACAAGGTCAAGGAAGGCTCGGGCTCGTTCGGCTTCAACGCCGGCACCGGCGTCTTCGAAGACCTGATCGCCGCGGGTGTCATCGACCCCGCGAAGGTCTCGCGCTGCGCTCTGCAGAACGCGGCCTCGGTCAGCTCGCTGATGCTGACCACCGAGGCGATGGTTGCCGAGCGTCCCCGTGAGGACAACGGCCCGTCGATGCCTTCGGGCGGCGGCATGGGCGGCATGGGCGGAATGGGCATGTAAGCCCTTCGGGGTGAGGCATTCGTCCTCACTCCGAGCCTCGAAGAACCTCCCCTTGCTCACGCGAGGGGAGGTTTTTCATTTGCGGGGTCGTTACCTTCGCCGGCCATGAAAGACGTCGTCCTCTACAGCACCGACTCCTGCCCCTACTGCCGTCAGGCTGAGCGTTTCCTCACCGAGAAAGGCGTCGCGTTCAAAAGCATCGACGTCACCAACGATCAAGACCTGCGCGACAAGCTGGTCGAGATGAGCGGCGGCCGGCGCACCGTGCCGCAGATCTTCATCGGCGGCGAAGCGATCGGCGGCTACTCCGACATGATGGCGCTGCACCGTAAGGGTGAGCTCCAGGGCAAGCTGCAGCCCTGACTCCCGGTCTGTTGATCAGCCGAGGCGCACGTCGAGCACGGCGCCTGAACGGGCCGCGAGGCCGCGCAGGCGCTCCTCGACGATCGCCCGCTCGTCCCAGATGAGCGCCTCGTTGGGCATGTAGAAGGTGCCGCTCTCGCCGATCGAGCCGCGCACCGCCCAGCCCAGTGACGGCGCGCAGTCGAGGCCGCCCGAATCGCCCGCGAGGATCAGCGTCTTGGGCGACCAGCGCAGGGCGACAAGAGCGCCTTCGGTCTGGGGGAGCAGGTTGAGCGAGGTCACCAGCATGCCGCTGACCACCTTCGCCTCGAGGGCCGAGCCGAGGCTCAGCGCGCGGGTCTGCAGCTCGACCGAGTCTTCGCCCAGCGCATCGCCCAGGGCCGCACCACCCACGGTCGCGTCGAGGCGAAAAGAGTCTGCGTCGACCGTGAGGAACAACCCGACCGTGGCCGTCTGGCCCAGCGTGCGGAAATGGGTCTTGAGGTCGTCGATCGCCAGCGCACTCAAGTACTGCCGCTGATCGTCAGGCTCGAGCCGGCGAAAATGCGCCGTGTAGGCCTTCGGGTTGAGCCCCGCCAGGGCGGGTGTCAGCAGCTCGCGCACCCGGCCTTATGGCTCGAAATAACACTGATTTCAACGGCTTGAATCCTGGCATATCGGGAGGTGCCCAACCCCTGTTTGCCATGGTATTCAAGAGGGGAGTGCCGGCCTTTTTGCGGTCCTCCCGACACAAGATCCGAGGCTGCCGCAAGGCTCCCGGGGGCGTGCTCGTTCGGAGGAATGCTGAACAGGCCGGCACTCTTTTTTCCTAACCTGTGCGCCCTGATGCGTTCACCTCTGCTCGTTGGTCTTTGCTGGGCGCTGATCGGGTGTTCTGCGGGCATCACGAAGATCATCCGCCCGCCCCAGAGCCCCATCACCCTCAGCGCGGTGGTGATCACCCCGGTGCGAATTGTGGGAACGCAGGCGCCGGGTTGGCGGCGGTTCGAGCTCGCGCAACGTCAGGTGGAGATAGGCCTGCGTGACTGCGGCGACCGCCTGGCCTTCTTCGGTCCCTCCGAAGTGCAGATCACCCGCTGGGAAGAACCGGGGTGGTTGGGCAACACCGCCGTGCCGCTGCTCGCCCGCGCCGCCCTGCCGGTGGATCAAGCCGTGTTGATCCGCACCACCGTAGAGCAGCGCCTCGCCTCATCGACGCAGGAACGGGAAGACGCCAAAGGCCTCGCGAAGGGCGGCGTGGCGAGCCAGGAGACCACGTGGCTGCTCGCGCTCGAGCTGATCCACCCCTCGAGCCGGCAGCTCCTCGCGGAGCTCAGCGCCAAGGTGGTGATCGACCCCTTCGCCGAGCTGACCGGTGAAGAAGAGTACGACGACGCGGCGCCCATGACGCACCTCCTGGAGGCGCTGACGAAAGAGGCGCTGCGCATCGCTCGCCGCTGGGAGCTCGACCGCCCGGCGGCCCCCGACTCGGGGCTCACCCTCGCCTTGTCACCTGCGATCACCGCGGGCCAGCCCGATGCCGCCGCGGCCCAGACCGACGCGTTGCAGGCGGAGATCTGGATGCAGGCCCGCGCGCGGTTTCTCTCGCCCTGGCTCACCTTCGCCCAGGCCTCGAAGCTCGCCCGTACCGTGCCCTCGTTGGTGGTGCTCGCCGCGCCCGGGGGCGCTTCGGTGCAGCCCGGTGACCTGATCCTCTCGATCGACGGGCAGCCGCCGCTCCCCCAGGTGCTCGCTCGAAAACGCCTCACCGGGGTGCCGGTGGAGGTGCGCGTCGGGCGCGGTGGGAACGAGCGGGACGCCGTGATTCCGTAGGGCTAAGGTGTGCATCTCATGGTTGAGACCACGGAATCGGTGACCATCCCGGGTGACAGCATCACCCGAGTTCCCATCCGCGAGTGGACTGTCGAAGTCATCGGTGGCCCCGACAAGGGCAAGTCGATCTCGGCGCTCTCGGGGCTGATTCGCGTCGGCTCCGACGAGGGTAACGACCTCGTACTCACGGACTCGACGGTCAGTCGCAAACACCTCGAGATCGAGCGCACCTCGCGCGGGTTGTTGCTGCGGGATCTGAGCTCGCGCAACGGCAGCTTCCTCGCGGGGCGGCTCACGCTGCAGGCCTTCGTCGAGCCGGGCGACAAGATAGACCTGGGCAAGACGCGCCTCACGGTGAAGCAGAAGAGCCGGGAGACCGAGGTCGAGCTCGATGGGGGCGAACAGTTCGGCGATCTCGTCGGCGTCTCCGAAGCGATGCGCATCATCTTCGCCGAGCTTCGCCGGGTGACCCGCGAAGACGTCACGCTGCTCATCGAAGGCGAGACCGGCACCGGCAAGGAGCTCGCTGCGCGCGCGGTGCACGCCTATTCGGTGCGGCGCTTCGGCCCGTTCCGCGTGGTCGACTGCGCGATGCTCTCGGAGGCCGCGGTCGATCGCGAGTTGTTCGGCCCCGACGGCGCGTTCACCACCGCCCAGGGCGGGATGATCTTCTTCGACGAGGTGGCCGAGCTGCCCGTCGCCGTGCAGCCGCGCCTGCTGCGCATCCTGGAAAGCAAGGAGCTGCCCGGAGGCAAGAGGCTCGACGCGCGCATCATCGCGGCCACCTCGCGCAACCTCGCAGAAGAGGTGCAGCAGCAACGTTTCCGCCAAGAGCTGTTCTTTCGCCTGGCCGTGGCGCGCGTGCGGTTGCCCCCGCTGCGCACGCGGAAGATCGACATTCCGCTGCTCGCGAAACATCTGGTGAAGGGTCTTTCGACGCCGATCGATCTCTCGCCGCAGATGTTGTCGCTGCTCGAGGGGTACGACTGGCCGGGCAACGTGCGCGAGCTGCGCAACGTGCTCGAGCGGGGGGCGCTGATGCAGGCGACAGGCAACTCGTCGTGGCTCGAGCTGCTGGTGCCGACGGATCGCAGGCCCGATCGCACTTCGCTGCTCGAGGTGGCAGTCAGGCTGGCGTACCACGAGGCCAAAGACCGGGTGCTCAACGACTTCGAGAAGCACTACTTCGCCGAAGTGATGAAGCAGTGCGGCTACGACATCAAGCAGGCCGAAGAGCGTACGGGGCTGTCGATGCAGTCGCTCTACCGGTTGCTCAAGAAGAACGGCCTGCGCCTGAAGGACCTCAAGAACGCAGACGGCCTGGGCTGAGAACCGAAATCCCCTCTCCCTCTGGGAGACTGTTGAAGTACGCCCTCGACTTCGCTCGCAGGTTTTTTTCGAAATAGCGAACGGACACCGCTCATCCCGAGCGGAGTCGAGGGATTGCCTCTCCTTCGCACTGCAAGTGCCCCCTCGACTGGGCTCGGGGAGACCGG
>JAYVFP010000131.1:0-43004 GCA_043773025.1 Archangium sp. | reverse complement strand
CTCGTCGAGAGCGAGCTGTTCGGGCATGTGAAGGGCGCGTTCACCGGCGCAGCGAGTACGCGCCGCGGTCACGTTGCGAGCGCCGAAGGCGGGACGCTCTTCCTCGACGAGGTCGGTGACATGCCCGCGCAGATGCAGGCGAAGCTGCTGCGGGTGCTGCAGGAAGGTGAGCTCGAGCGGGTCGGTGGCACCGAGACCATCAAGGTCGACGTGCGGGTGATCGCCGCGACCAACAAGGATCTCGAAGCAGAGACTCAAGCTGGCCGCTTCCGCGAAGATCTCTACTTCCGCTTGAACGTGGTGCAGCTGCACTCGCCGCCGCTGCGTGAACGCCGGGAAGATCTGACCCCCCTCATCGACGCGTTCCTCGAGGAGTCGTGCCGGAAGAACGGCCGCAAGACGCTGCGCCTGCTCCCCGAAGCGATGGCGCGCATGACGGCCTACGACTACCCCGGCAACGTGCGCGAGCTGCGCAACCTCGTCGAGCGCCTCGCGATTCTGTGTGAAGGCCCGCTCGTCACGGGCGCAGAAGCCGACGCGCTGCTTCCTCGCCGTCGGACCACGGCGCTGGTGGTGGAAGGAGCCCCGCAGGCAATCGCACCGCCTCCGACGCTGCCCACCCCGCGGTACCGAGCCGACAAGACGTTCAGGGATCAGGTGGAAGAAGCCGAGCGTGAGATCATTCTCGGCGCGCTCTCTTTCAGCCGCGACAACGCTACGGAAGCGGCGCGGCTGCTCGATCTCGAACGCGGTCACTTCTACAAGAAGATGAAGTCGCTGGGGCTCAAGCGCGCGGGCGGCGAGACCTCCATGGGCGCGGAGTAGGGCACACTTTCCTTCCTGCCCGGGCGACGGGTGCACAGGCTTTGTTCGAAATGGGAGAGATGCACGATGCGAATCTCACTTCTTTGTTTGCTGACACTCGCGACGACCACCTTCGCCGCGCAGGTGGTGGTCACTGACGTCACGTACACCCACTCGGCGACCACCACGCGCGACTCGCACTACATCGTGCTGCCGCTGCAGGGCACCCCGGGCAACTGGGTCTCGCCCGTCGACTACGCGCACGGCACCGCGGTCGTTCGGCTCGAGGTGTTCACCAAGCCCACCAACGTCGCGACCCGGTTTCAGATCTGCTTCGAGGGCTCGCCCAGCTACGCATGCACCAACCAGGCGCCCGCGTATACGACGACCGGCGTGTACACGTGGACCACTCCGTTCACGAGCTTCTACCAATACTCGTCGGTGAACTGGGCTCAGGGTGTTCGCGACGTCGCGCTCATTCTGAAGGACACCACCAACGGCAAGCCTGCTCCGGAAAATGTCGGGGCGACTGAGTCGGCGAAGTACATGCCCACGCAGCTTCGCGTCACGGTGACCTTGGTGAGCCCGGGCGGTACGTATGTGCCTCCGGCGGCTCCGGATGCGGGCGTGGTGGATGCTGGATTCGATGCGGGCGTGGTCGATGCCGGCTCTCCGGAGGTCGACGCGGGCGAAATGGATGCCGGTGAAGCGGAGATCGATGCGGGGCAGCAGCCCGAGCCTGTTGCGGTGATCACGGCGCCTGATGGCGGGAACGAGACCTGGGAGGTGACTGGGAGTGGTTGCTCGGGGGCGCCCGCCGGGGTGTTTGCTTTGTTGGGGCTTGCTTTGATTCGGCGGCGGCGCCAGTAGCGCCCCTCACCCCGACCCTCCCCCCGCTGGCGCAGGGAGAGGGAGTGCATTGTTCGAGGTTTCGCCACGGGACCGGCGCGGCGGCGGTACCATGCCGCGGCGATGCGAAAGCTCCTGCTGCTGCTCCCGTTGCTGGCCTCCTGCGAGTGGGTGGCCGACCCGATGAACTTCACGCGGGAAGAAGTGCCCCGCTACAAGGCGAACGCCGAGCACCCCACTCCGGTGGCGAACCCCACGCGCCTCAAGGTGATGGCGTGGAACGTCAAGTACGGCGCCTGCCGCGTCGACTTCTGGTTCGACTTCTGGGGCGATCGCGTTCAGCTCACCGAGGCCGAGACCACCGACTGCCTCACGAAGATCGCCGCACTCGTGCGTGAGTACGACCCCGACATTCTGATGGCCGAGGAGATCGAGGTCGGCAGCAAGCGCAGCGCGTACCTCGACATGGTCCGCTTCCTTTTGGAGAACACCAACCTCCAGTACGCGACGTTCGATGAGACGTGGAACGCGCGCTACGTGCCGTCGGAAGGCGTGGGCCGGATCATCCTGGGCAACGCCATCTTCTCTCGCTACCCGATCACGAAGGCCGAGCGCATTCGCCAGGTCGATCGCACTGATCAAGACGGCCTGACGGCGTCTTTCTACATCAAGCGCGCGATCGGCCGCGCTGAGATCGAGCTCGGTGATCGCACCGTCGCGGCCTACGTGGTGCACACCGAGGCGTACGACTTCGACGGCACCAAGCAGAAGCAGATAAAGCAGATCTACGACGTGCTCAAAGAAGAGCCGCTGCCCTGGGTGATCGGCGGCGACTTCAACGAGCTGCCTCCCGTGTGCGACGAGAAGGCCGAGGCGGGCACGCCAGAATCGTGTGACGGCAAGCTGCGACTGGCCGGCTTCATCGACGAGCGCGCCAGCAGCAAGGGCACCGAGTACGAGCAACCGCCGTACACGCCGTCGGTGATGAAGCCGTTCTACGAAGACTTCGAGCCGTACATTCCCCTCGCGCGGTACGGCGTGGGTGAGACGGCGCAGCAGCCGTTCTTCACGCACACCGTGCTCGGCCCCGATGGAGTGAACGACGAAGGTGTTGCCGGCCGATGGAACCGCACGCTCGACTACCTCTTCATCCGCAAAGGCGAGGGGTGGACGGACACCGACGTGCTGCAGGAGCCCGGTCGGCTCGGCATCGTGGGTGATCCTTCGCGGCTGTCAGATCATTGCCCCGTGGTGGGAACGTGGGGGTTGCCGTGAAGGCGCTCCTGCTCGTGCTGGTGGCCACGACGGCGATGGCCACGCCCCGCCCTGCGCGCGACACCGCCGACGTCGGCAACCGCGGCAGCTACAGCGTGGGCATCTTCAACCCGCTGCGCATCGCGTTTCACAATCGGTTCGAGCTTCAGGCCAACCCGCTGCTCTTCTTCGTCGCGCCTCACCTCGATGCGCGCTTCGCGATTCGCAAGCCGCCAGTGGCCGAAGGTGAGCTGCCGATGGGCGTGCGGCTCACCGCTGAGGCCGGGCTGCTCATGCCCACCTTCGGCATGCGGTTGATGAAGGGCTTTTTCTTCCCCACCTGGGCGACCAGCCCCAACGACATCGGCTTCATGCTGATCCCTCGCGTGGGCTTGCTGGCGTCAGGTGACTTCTTCACCAACGACGTGCTCACCGTGCGCATCGATGGCGCCCTGCGAATTCCTCTGGGGCCGAACAACGCGACGCCGATGAACTCGTTCCTGGCGCCGCTGGAGATCCTCTTCGCAGCGCCGCTCACCGGCTTCTGCGGGCGGTTCGGCGGTGCCTACGATCACGCGTTCGGTGATCGCCTGCGCCTTCGCGGTGAGGTGAACCTGTACGTGACCGGTCAGCAGGGAAATCTGGAAGTCGAAGGCGCGAACCTGGGCCCGGTCGCAGCCATCTCGCCGTTCATCTTCACGGCGCATCTGGGGCTCGACATCGCGGTCTTCCAGTACAGCCGCATCACGGTGGGCGCGTTGTTCGCCAACTACGATCAAGGCGCGACGCAGGTCACCACGCGCGCCGATGGGTTCAGCGATCGGGTTCGTGTCCGCAGCAACAACATCCTGCCGACGCTCGACTTCATCTGGGCCGGCTTCTGAATTCTTCGGGGTGAGGGGCCACACAAAATGAATCTCAGCCGACGGTCAGTCCTCAAAGGGGCAGCATCACTCGCCCTCTCCCCCGCTCTCGCCCACGCGAGAGGCCTGGTCACCGACACGACCTACCTCAACGTGATCGCCGCCACGCTCGACGCCGCAAAACGAGCCGGCGCCGCCTACGCCGACCTCCGCATCCACCGCCGCCGTGACGAAGGCGTGCGAGTGCGAGACGACCACGTCGACTCCATCAACGACTCCGAACGTTTCGGGATCGGCGTGCGAGTGCTGGTCAACGGCGCCTGGGGCTTCGCCTCGTCCCCCCTCGTGGCCGTCAGAGAAGGCGCGCGCCTCGCACAGGTCGCCTGTGAGCTGGCCAAAGCCAACGCCGCGGTCAACACCAAGAAGGTCGAGCTCGCGCCCAACCCCGCGCACGTCGACGTCTGGCAGACCCCGCTCCAGAAAGACCCCTTCAAGATCCCCGTCGCCGACAAGGCCGAGCTGCTGCTGGCCGTCTGCGAAAAGCTCCGCGCGGTCAAGGGCATCAACTTCTGCGACGCGACCTTGAGCACGCGCCTCGAGTGGAAGCTCTTCGCCTCTTCCGACGGGGCGCTGATCGAACAGAGCCAGACCCGCATCGGCCCCGACTACTCTGCCACCGCCATTGACCCGACGACCGGCGAGTTCGTCAGCCGTAGCTGGGATGGCCAGCCGCTGCAGGCCGGCTGGGAGCACCTCGAGTCGAGCCACTTCCTCGAAGACGCCACGCGCATCGCAGAAGAAGCCCTGCAGAAGCTCAACTCCCCGAGCGTGGAGCCGGGGAAGAAAGACCTCATCCTCGACGCCAGCAATCTGTGGCTCACCATTCACGAATCGGTCGGCCACCCCACCGAGCTCGATCGTGCGCTCGGGTACGAAGCGAACATGGCGGGCACCTCGTTCGCCACCATCGACACGCTCGGCACGTCGTACGCCGCGCCCCTCGTCACCCTCTACGCCGACAAGACCACCCCCGGAGGCCTCGCCACCTGCGGCTACGACGACGACGGGGTTCGCACGCAGCGCTGGAACCTGGTCGAGAAGGGAAAGTTCGTCGGCTACCAGACCACCCGCGAGCAAGCGGGGTGGATCGGCGAGAAGAGTTCCCGCGGGTGCAGCTACGCCCAAGACCACGCCTCCGTGCCTTTTCAGCGCATGCCCAACGTCTCGCTCGCGCCCGGCGAGAAGGATCTCTCGGTGCAGGACCTCATCAAGGCGACCGACGACGGCATCTACGTGGTGGGCACCGGCAGTTGGTCGATCGATCACCAGCGGTACAACTTTCAGTTCACCGGCCAGATGTTCTTCGAGGTGAAGAAGGGGAAGATCACCCGCTCGCTCAAAGACGTGGGCTACCAATCGAACACGCCCGCCTTCTGGAAGAGCTGCGATCTCCTCGGCGGCGCCTCGAGCGTACGCATGGGCTCTGCCTTCGATGACGGCAAAGGAGAGCCGATGCAGTCGAACCCGGTGAGCCACGCCTGCCCGCCGGCGCGTTTCCGTGGCGTGTCGGTGATCAACTCCGCCTCGAAGAAGGGCGGCTGAGATGGTGACCGAGCAACAGATCCTCGCGTTGGGCAAGTCGGTGCTGGCGGTGGTAAAGAGCCTCGAGCCGAAGGCACAAGCCGCCGTCGCGGTCACGGCCACCCATCGCGCGCACACCCGCTTCGCCCGCAACGAGATCACCACCGCGGGTGAAAACGACGAGCTGAGCGTGTCGTTGTCGGTGCAACTGGGGCTGCGCTCGGCCTCGGCGACCAGCAACCAGACCGACGCCACCTCGCTGCGCGGCCTGGTCGAGAGAACCCTCACCATCGCGCGCCTCTCACCTGAGCTCCCCGAGACGATGCCGGTGCTGGGCCCCCGCAAGGTCACGAAGAGCGCCCTGCGCGACGAAGCCCTCGCCCGGCTCGACGCGAAAGGCCGGGCCGAGGGCATCACCTTGGCGCTCGCGCCTTCACGCGAGAAAGACTTGCTCACCGCGGGCTTCCTGCAGGTCTTCGACGGCCTCACCGCCCTGGTGACCTCGGCGGGCGTCGCGCTCGCGCAGTCGTTTACCGACGCCGACTTCTCCGGGACCGCGCGCACCAAAGACGGCACCGGCTCGGGGTGGAGCAACCTGAGCACCCGCCAACGCGCGCTGCTCGACTTCGCCTCGGTGGGCCGCATCGCAGCACAGAAGGCCCTCGCCTCGGCCCGGCCGAAGACGCTCGAGCCGGGCCGCTACACGGTGGTGCTCGAGCCCGCCGCGGTGGGCGAACTCTTCGAGTACTTCATCGGCTCGCTCGATCGCCGCGCGGTCGACGAAGGCCGCTCGGCGTTCACCGGCAAGCTCGGGCAGAAGCTGGTGAGCGAGCTCATCACGCTGACCTCCGATCCGAAGACCACCCCGATGATGCCGTGGGATGGCGAAGGCATGGCGCTGGCACCGCGCACCTGGGTCAAGGCGGGCGTGCTCGAGTCACTCGCCGTGTCCCGGTACTGGGCGAAGCAGAAGCAGCTCGAGCCGACGGGCTCATACAGTGGCTTCGAGCTCGCGCCCGGTCAGTCGTCGCGCGCGCAGTTGCTCACCGGCATCAAGCGCGGCGTGCTGGTCACCCGGTTCTGGTACTCGAACGTGGTCGACCCGAGGACGCTGGCCATCACGGCGTTGACCCGCGACGGCACGTTCCTCATCGAAGACGGCGTGGTGACCACGCCCATCAAGAACTTCCGCATCAACCAGTCGGTGATCGACGCGCTCGCGAAGGTCGACGCGGTGTCGGCTGATCGCGAGTCACCCGGTTCGTCTGCCTGGAAGATCCCCGCGATGCGCACTCACGAGTTTCTCCTGGCCAGTCAGAGCGACGCGGTCTGAAGACGGCTTGCACGCAGGTCCATGAAGGGTCTACTTTTGATACCAAAGGTGGACCTATGAAACCCGTGCGCATCTCAGAAAACTTCGTCCCCGTCAGCGAATTCAAGGCGCAGGCAGCGGAATGGCTTCGCAAGCTCGGTGAAGGTGGAGCACCTCTCGTGGTGACTCAGAACGGGCGGCCTGCCGGAGTCTTGCTCTCACCTGAGGCCTACGACGAGCTGACGGAGCGCGCTCGCTTCGTCGCAGCGGTGAACGAGGGCCTGGCCGACGCAGAGGCCGGGAGGGTTCATGCAGATGACGCGGTCTCGAAGCGAATGAACGCGCGTTTCGACGGCAAGCGCCGGTGACGAGCCGCAAGCTGGCGTGGACCGAACGCGCGGAGTCTGACCTTTCCGGCATCGGTGACTTCATTTCCAGAGACGACCCTGTGGCAGCCCGAAACTGGGTCCGGAAGCTGATGGCTGTCGCGCGAGGCGCAGCGAGGCACCCGTTCAGCGGGCGCCGCGTTCCCGAGCTGCTGCGGGACGACGTTCGCGAGGTGTTCTTGAAGCAGTACCGCATCGTCTACCAGGTCACCGAACGGCACTGTCTCGTGCTCACCGTCTTCGAAGGCCACAAACGACTCGACCTCTAGGTGCTCACGCTGACCCCACGTCGCGGAAGTCGAGCACGAAGCCGCCCTGCTCGTACTGCTGCAGGCGCGGGCGACCGATGGTGTGACAGATGGCGCAGAAGCTCCTGACGCCATCTGCCGAAATGCGGAGTTCCAGACCGCCTGCGCACGTCGGGCAAGCGTGTGGGAGCTGCAGCTCTGCGGTTCCTTCGCTGATGACTCGAAGCTCAGTATTCATGCACAACAGGTACGACGGCGTGCCGCACCTGCAACCACATTCCTCGCGATGAACCCTGACTGAAGGGGCTATCGGTTGTTCTGCGCAGCCAGCAGCGGCATCAACATCTGCGCCGCTCCAGAGCCCTGGGGAAGCAGGGTTACCGGGGCGCCACTCTCGAGCAGCTTCTGCGTCTCGAGCAGCTCGAACATCGCCTCCATCACCTCGGGATCGGCGGCGATGGTCTGGAGCGCCTTCCCGACGATGAAGGGGCGCTGCGCGGCGGCACGGGCGAACTCGGCGGCGGCCTTACTGTCAGCCGACGACTTGATGATGTTCACCTGGTTGTGGCCGTCCTGGCTGATGGCCGAGGTCACCTGGCGCAGGCGGTTGACGACCTTCTCCTCGATGCCGCGGATCATCGCGACGTCGCGAAAGTGCACCTTGCGAATGTAGACCGAGCCGAGCTGGTAGCCCCACTCTGCCGAACGCGGCGTCACTTCGTTGCGCACCGCCTGGCTCATCACGTGGCGGGTCTCGAGCATGTCACCCAGCTTCATGTTCGAGAGCGTACGCACCGCGGCGTTGCTGACGTTGGCGCGCATCGAGCCGCGAGGGTCTGCGTTCTTGAAGATGAACGAGACCGGCTCGGCGACGTACATCTCGTACCAGATGCCGATGCCCATCGGAGCGCCTTCCTCCGAGTTGACCGGCTGGCTGCGCAGGTACTCCTGGTCGAGGC
Organism: Archangium sp.; assembly: GCA_043773025.1. GTDB lineage: Bacteria > Myxococcota > Myxococcia > Myxococcales > Myxococcaceae > Archangium_A. Next base: position 34,748 of record JAYVFP010000131.1, on the reverse strand, counting down.
GCAGGTCGACCGAATGCACCTTGCCAAAGAGGGGAATGAGCGCGGCCTTGATGCCGAGCTTGGCCCACAGGAAGTGCAGGCCCGGCTCGCTGATGGTGCCCAGGACCTCACCGAAGAGCGTGAACACCTTGGCGCGGCGCTCATCGATGGTGACGTAGAGGCCGAAGGCCTTGGCGATGCCCAGGGCCATGGGGACACCGATGAGACAGGCGAAGAAACCCACGAACATCGAGATGAAGAAGTTCACGGCTTGACCTCCACGAACGCGTTCTTGGCTTTGCTGAAGAGGCTGAGCTTCACGTTGCGCACGTACGCATCGAGCACGCCCGAGCCGCCGTTCTTCTTGAGGTCAGAGAGCTGCTGCGCGAGCTGTACGAGCGGCTCGACTTCGGCCTGGCTGTTGAGGGTCTGAATTTCGACGGCGCGGCGCGACTGCACCAGCTTCTGATCAGCCGAGGCCTGGGCCAGCGAGACTTCGGCGCCGACCGAGTTGTGCGCCGTGTTGATGGCCGCCAGCGCGCTCTCGACGTCGGGCGGCGGGTCGATGCCGGTGATGAGCGACGCGTCGAGCACGATGCCGTAGCGCGCGGTCGACGACATGCAGCCCTTGTCCATGTCTTCGTTGAGGAGGCGCAGGTTCTTGCGCAGGTCGTTGATCGACACGCCCGCGGCGACCGCGAGATCAGCGCCGTGCGCGGCGGCGGCGGCAGTCGCGCCCGCGGTGCCGGGGTCAGGCGCTTCGAACGAGGCGATCTTCTGACGGAGGATCGACACGAAGTAACCGAGCACGTGTACCAGCGGCCGCTTCACGCCGAAGATGTACGCGTAGAGGTTCTGATCGCTCACGCGGAAACGGAGCTGGCCGACGAGGCCGATGTTGAGCTGATCCTTCGTGACGGCGTCGAGCTCGGTGCCTCCGCGGTTGGCGTTGATGTCTTCGGCGTCGAAGGCGAGGTTCACCGTCTCGGTGGCGATCGAGACCTTGTAGATCTTTTCCCACGGCCACTTGAAGTACGGGCCGCCGGGCTGGATCACGGTGAGCTGAGGGTAGTTGTAGCGCTCGCGCTCATCGGGCCGCAGGTACTCGGACATGGGGTTGTCGAGCGTGGTGCTGGTCAGGCGCTGCGCGCGACCAAAGGAGGTCTTCACCACGCGCTCGTTCTGGTTGACAGTGAAGAAGCCACGGATCACATAGACGAGCAGGAACCAGCCAACCGCCCCGAAAAGCAGGCCGGTGAATGAAATCTCCATATGGGTAAACCCCTTGGGTGACGTGCTGCTGCGTTCGGCGGACCTTAGACCTGACGACCCAGGACGCTAGCGATTTCGCTGCTCGCGAACTCCGCCCAGACGGGCGCGTGATCCGACGGCTGAGCGCCTTTGCGCGCGTCGCGATCGACGTCGACCTGCACGCAACGTGAGACCAGCTCGGGGCTCACCAGAATGTGATCGATGCGCAGGCCCTGGTTCTTGTGAAAGGCGCCGGCCCGATAATCCCACCACGAGAAGCGCCCGCCTTCGGGGTGCCGCGCGCGGAAGAGATCGACCAACGAGTTGGCCTTCACCATCGCGGCGAACGCCTCGCGCTCTTTGGGCGAACACAGCGTCTGGCCCTGCCACAACGCGGGGTCCCAGGTGTCGAGGTCTTCGGGCGCGACGTTGAAGTCGCCGCAGACCAGCAGCGGACCCTTCGTCGAAGCAAGCCAGCGGGCCAGCTTCGTGTACCACTCCAGCTTGTATTCGTAGGCGGGTGTGCCGAGCGCCTGACCATTGGGCGCATAGAGGCCGACCACGCGGATGCCGCCGATCGAGCCCGCGATGATGCGCGCCTGCTCGTCGCCGTCACCCAGGTTCCGGGTGAGGTCGGTCATCGGCTGCTTCGAGAGGATCGCCACGCCGTTGTACGTCTTCTGCCCGAACACCTCGGCGCGGTAACCGGCCGCTTCGATCTCGGTGAGCGGAAACTGCGCGTTGGTGCACTTGAGCTCTTGAAGACACAGCACGTCGGGCGAGCGGGTCTTCAGGTACTCGAGCAACCGCTCGAGGCGCGCGCGGATCGAGTTGATGTTCCAGGTGACGATCTTCACCCCGCTGCTGTGCCGCGAGGGCGACGGGTTGTCTAGAAGTTGCTGCCCACTTTCCTGCGGATCGGCTGATGAAACGACGCCAGCACCGATTCCAGCTCGGTGCGCAGCTGCGTCTCGAGTGAACGCAGCGCGAAGCCGTCGAGGTGCAACGCATCGCAGCTCTCGTCGATCTCTTTTTTGACCTGCTCGATGCGCCACGGCTGGCGGGGGTACTGCACCAACGCGCTCGCCAACCGCACGCAGTGCACGTCGACGTATTCGCCATCGACCGGCAGGTTGAGCTCGTGGTGCCGCATGGCCACCAGCGTGGGGAAACGCGGCAGGCTCCAGTCAGCGTGCACCTCGCCGCCGATCTCCACGTGGACCCGCTCGACCACGCGATCGATCTCGGTGCCCTCCAGCTCGAACTTCTGTTCGCTCAAGCACAGCGCAGCGATCGAGCGCAACGCCACGGAGCGCCCGAGATCATGAAGGATGCCGGCGAGGAAGGCGTGATCACTGCGCGATCGCTTGACGCGCATGCACAACCACGCGGCCCCACGCGCAGCGGAGACCGACTCGGCAAACATGTCGTTCCACCGGCTGCCGAACACGGCGAACTCGCTGCGCACCTGCGGTTGGAAAAGTGAACGGGCAGAGACCATGCCCGCCACCCGGCCCACTTCCGTCAGCCCGAGCCTGGCCACGGCCTCGCGCAGCGTCTGGATCTCCTGCACGCCCATGTAGGCAGGCGAGTTGGCGACCTTGAGGATCGCCGCGGAAAACGCGGGATCCTGCGAGACGACGCGCGTGAGCTGGGAAAGAGAGAGGTCTGGTTCGGCGACGAGGTTGAGCACCTGCAACGAAATGGCCGGCAGCGCTGAAGGGGCCGGCCGGTTTTTGCGAAAGTGAGCCAGCACCCGCTCAGACAACACGTCTTCGCGATCGCGCTCTTCTGAGGTCAACAACACCGGTGCGGGTTCTTCCTGACCCGTGAGGGCGAGCAGTTGTTCGAAGCTTGAGGTCGTGTCCAACCCGCCTGAGATCACCCTGAGGACCGGTGGATCCTTGCGGATCGGATGGGGCTCCGGCGGCGGCTGCGGTCTTGGGGTCAGGTGTTCCCACATGCGGTTGAGCCAGTTCCACATCGCGCGCCTCCTTCTTCGACGGGAGGACTGCATTTTCTGAGCCGGGGCTCAGCCGCCAGCTGAAGTGTAGTGGCCGATGCTGCGCAGCCAGATGCGCCGCGCTCCGAAGGCGAACACGCACGCACCGCCGATGCTGAGGACCAACGTCATGGGCGCGAGCCGGCCCAGCAGCGCCTCCGCGGGGTAGGTGGTCATCACCGCCAGCGGGATGACGAAGGTGAAGAAGAACTTCACCGCGCCCCGAAAGACCGAAGACGGCCAGCGCGCGGCGTCGAAGATCGAGCTGAACAGGTACGTGAGGTTGTCGACCTTCACCACGATGAAGGCCGCGGAGATGATCAGGATCCACAACGAATACAGCAGCAGCGTGGCCACCGCGAAGAGCACCAGCGCCGTCAGCACGCCGAGCACCGACGGCCCGTGACCTATCTGATGAAACGCGATGCCGAACACGAGGCCCGACGTGACCAGACTGAACACCCGCCAAAGCATGAAGCGCGAGGTCGACACCAGGAACTGCGCGTCGGCCGGCTTGAGCAGCACGAAGTCGAGCGTGCCTTTGCGGATGTGATCGATCACCGCCTGCAAGCCGGGGTTGATGGCGCCATCCAACACGCCCTGAAGGAGAATGAAGCAGGCCGTCACCACCAGCGCTTCACCGAAGCTCCAGCCGGGAATGCCGGGGCTCCTCTCTTCGCCGTACACCACGAAGAGCGGTACCACCGCGGTGGCCGTCCAGAACAGCGAGATGGCCGCGTCGACGAAGAAGTCGAAGCGGTACTGCGCGGCGAGGAGCGCCGAGGTGCGGAGCTGCAGCCAGAGCAATCGGAGGTAACGCGTCATCGTCAGCCCCCGAAGGCCTGGAAACGTTTGATGCCGCTTCGCCAGAGGAGCAACGAGGCGACCACCATGATCCCCGCCCACGTGTATTGACGGGCGAGCAACGGCACCGCAGCTTCGAAGGTGAGCTGCCCCGTCATCAACTCGACCGGCAAGCCGATCTGGTAGCGGAAGGGCAGCCACTGCGCCGCGACGCGAAGCCACTGCGGGAAAAGCTCGAGCGGGAACAGGTAGCCCGAGAAGACGAAAAACGCCGCCAGCCACACGTCCATGATCTTGATCGAGCTGTCGATGAAGAAGCTCAACGAGCCGATCGCCACGTTCGCGAAGAAGGTGATGAGCCACCCGCCGATCATCGCCAGCGGCCAGAGCAGCCAGACCTGCCACTGTGCGGTCAAGCGGCTGAGCTCAGTGACCAGGAGAATCGCCAACACCGGCAAGGTCACCACCGCGCGCATCGGCATGTAGGCGAGGTTCGACATCGCGTACGACAGCACCGGGTGCAGCGGGCGCAAGAGCCGCATCGACAACAGGCCCTGGCGCACTTCGAAGTTGATCTCCCACGCGGCCCACGCAGAGATCAGCTGCCGCACGATGAACACGCTCAGGAAGTAGGCCACGAACGCGCCGCTGCCCCACTGCTTGCCGCCCTGCCCCACCACCGGCGAGACCTCGGCCACGGTGGTCCACAACATCATCATGATGAGCGGCATGGTGGTGGCGAAGACCCAGACGAGCATCTCGGCCCGGTAGGCCACCGCCTCGGAGAACCCGATCTTCAGCAGGGTGGGGATCGCGCGGAGCGCAGCGAACGGTTTCACGCGGCTTCCCTCGCGGCGCGGCTGCGGGAAAACAGCTCGCTCATCACCTCTTCGAGCGGCGGGTTCTCGACGTTGAGATCCTGCACGGGCAACGTGGCCAGCGCCTTCGCGACCGCCGCGTTCATCGCCGACTGCTTGACCAGCAACACCGCCTGCGCGGGCTCGTGTTTCACGATGGTGCCCAGCTCAGCGACCTGCTCACGCGAGACCGGCGCCGAGAACCGCAAGGTGAGCCGCTTCTCGGGCCGCACCTGGGTGACCAGATCGGCCAGCCTGCCGTCGAACGAGAGCGCGCCCTTGTCGATCACGATGACCCGGGGACACAGCGCCGCGACGTCGTCCATGTAGTGCGAGGTCAGGATCAACGTCGCGCCGTGCTCTTCGTTGTAGCGGCGAATGAAGTCGCGCATCGCCACCTGCATCGACACGTCGAGGCCGATGGTGGGCTCGTCGAGGAAGAGCACCTTGGGGCCATGAATCAACGCGCCCGCGAGCTCACACTTCATGCGCTCACCCAGCGAGAGTTGGCGTGTCGGCTTGGTGACCAGCTCGCCGAGCTCGAGCAGCTCAGTGAGCTCTTTGAGGCGCTTGGTGAAGTCGGCGCGCGGCACGTCGTAGATCGCGCGGTTGAGCTCGTAGGTGTCGGCGGGCGGCAGATCCCACATGAGCTGCTGCTTCTGGCCCATCACCAACATGATCTTCTTGAGGAAGTCGTTCTCGCGCTTCTGCGGCGTGTGGCCGTCGACCGTGACCTCACCTGAAGTGGGGTGCAGCAGGCCCGACGCCATCTTGAGCGTGGTGGTCTTGCCCGCGCCGTTGGGGCCAAGGAACCCCACCCGCTCCCCGGGGGCGATGGAGAAGTCGATGCCGTCCACCGCCTTCACGATTTCGTATTCGCGCTTGAACAGCGACTTGAGCGCCGCCTTCAGCCCCGGCGGCCGTTTGTGAACCCGATAGTGTTTTCTGAGCCCGCTGAGGCGAATCATGGCTTGGCTCTCTAACTGGCTCGCCCGCCGAACGCGCTGAGCGTCTTTCGGCGACGAAGGCGTTCACGCAGTCGAGACTGCCAGAGCGAGGCGCGCTATTGACCGCCGGCATGAGCGACACGGCGATCATCGACGTCACCTTCATCGACGCTGAAACCAGCGACGAGTTCATGAAACTCAAGGTGCCGCTGCGCCAGCTGCCCGTGCGCGACACCACGCTGACGATCGGGAAGGACGACTGGTTGCTGGTCGACGTGACGCCCAGCCGCACTGAAGAGATCGTCAAGACGGGCAAGGTCAGCCTCGTGCTGCGCAAGGTGCAGTACGTCGACCCGAACTCCATCCTCTTTTCCCTGCCGACCGTGGCCGACGTCATCCCAGAAGAGGTGACCTCGGGTGACCTCAGCAACGCGCTCCAGATGCATGAAGACGATTGGCTGCAGCTCGAGCTGGTACCGAAAGAAACGGTGTTCGAGGCCCAGGCTGACCTCGAGGCCGTGCGCGCGGTGCTCGCCAACGAGCGGCAAGGCGCGGGCTTCAAGAAGCTGCACGTACGCATCGAGCTGCCGGCCCCGTTCGAGGCGCACCCTCGTTCATTGGCTTCGCTGCGTGGGTCGTTTGGCAGTGAACACCCCGTGGCGTACCGCAACGGTGGGGGCGCCTTGAAGGGCTGCTTCGCGTTCAAGCTGCCCTCGGGCGTGTGGCTCTATGGGCACGCGGCCGGCGACCAGGTGATCTCGCTTGGCCTGACTGCTCCGGATGATGAGGCCTTGCGCCGATTGGACGGGCTCACCTTGATCGACTGGTGCGCCGGGGAAGTGTACGAGGTGAAACATGGGTGACCCGACCCGTGATCTCGAGCAGTGGATTCCGCGGCTGATCGCTGTGTGGCGACGGCACCGCCAAAGCGGCAAGCCGCAGCAAGGCGGTCATGGCCGGCATCAGCGGGGCCGCTTCGAGGAAGATGACCTGCCTGAGGGCAAGCTCACGGCAGATGAACTTCGAGAGGTCGGCGCGGGCGTCAAGCAGTTGTCGATGGGCCTGACGCGCAATCGTGAACTGGCGGGCGCAAGGTACATGGACGACCCGAAGCTGCTCGGGGCGTACCTGCTGTTCTACTGGCCGGTCAGCTACGCGCAGGCGCGCAGCACCCTGTCGGAGCTCACGAACCGGCCGCGCTCGGTGTTGGATCTCGGTTCGGGGCCAGGGCCACTCGCGTTTGCGGCGCTCGATGCGGGCGCGACGACGGTGGTGGCGGCGGATCGCAGCAAGCCGGCCCTCGACCTCGCGAAGGCGCTGGCGCTGGAGGCAGGTGAAGGCCTCGGCACGCGCGAGTGGAGCCCGGAAAAGCCGCTGCCTGATGGGAAGTACGACTTGATCACCATGGGACACGTGGTGAACGAGTTGTTCAACGGGCAGATCGCGCCGAGGGCTGAGCTGCTGGAAAAGATCCTCGAGCGGGTGAACCCGAATGGCTCGCTGGTGGTGATCGAGCCTGCGCTTCGAGACACCTCGCGGGCGCTGCTGCAGGTTCGTGATGCGCTCGTCGGTAAGGGCTTCGCGGTGCGGGCGCCGTGTTTGTTCCGCGGCAATTGCCCTGCGTTGAACAAGGAGTCTGACTGGTGTCACGCCGAGCGGTCGTGGCGCATGCCCGGGCTGGTGGAGGATCTCGCTCGCACCGCGGGGCTGCACAAGGAGTCGCTCAAGATGAGCTACCTGGTGCTCGCGCCGAGGGGTGAGGTCTGGGCCACTCCGCCGCCGGGGACTTTGTTCCGAATCGTCTCAGAGCCCCTCGAAGGAAAAGGGCGCCGCCGCTTCATGGCGTGCGGGCCGGATGGGCGTGTCGGGCTGGCGATGCAGGAGAAGCACGAGTCGGAGAGCAACCGGCTCTTCTTCAAGATCGCGCGCGGTGACGTCATCAGGATCACCGACACCGAAGAACGGGGTGACGGCCGAGCGCTCACCGAGAAGTCGACGGTCGAAGTGGTCGCGAGTGCTGGCAAGCCGGTGGTCCCGTAGGCCCTGGGGAAGGCAGCAGCGCCACGATCGCTCCGATGCACGTCGCGTGCAGGCCCCTCGCACCAGGCAAGGGTCCTCAGCTGATGCCGGTTGTTACGGATACTGCATCGAGAAGCACTTTCGAGCCGCAGAGCCGCTCGCTTCGTTCTGAGACAGGCTCGACTCGAATCTCGATGAAGAATCCGTAACACGGTGCAAAGGAACATCCGCGCTCGAAGCAGAGAGGCCTGCTCGCGACGGTGCCTGGGCAGACCCGACGACACTCACGCGGTTCAAGGTGCCTTTGTCTTTGCGAACGATCACTCGCCGAGCGCCTGATGCGCTTCGGCCGCGAAGTGCCCGCGCGGGTACACCTCGAGATACTTCCGGTACTCGCTCATCGCCTGCCGCGGCCTCATCTGTGAATCGAAGCACCGCGCGCGCAGCACCCGCGCCTGCTCCGTGCGCGAGTTCCTCTCTGAGTCGGTCGCGATGTCCTCGAGCCCGAGCAGGAACCGATCGCACGTGCCCTTCTGAATCGAGTCCTCCGCGCGCTGCATGAAGATGCTCTCGAGATCTTTCGCCAGCACCTTCGACTGAGCGGGCTCTTCCATCAGCCGAGCCGCGGACGGCGCCTCAGCGGCCGCCGGGAGCGATTCCCACTCATCCACGCTCGGCTTCGGCGCTTCAGCCCACTCCGTCGGCTGGGTGACCGGGGGCGCATCCACCACCGCCTCACGCGGCGCAGGCACACCCCGAACGATCTCGCCGCCACCCAGCGTCGGCCAGACCTCCGCAGGACCTTCCACCGTCAACACCGTCTTGCCGTCTTCGATCGGCGGGGCCGCCCTCGACGGCTCTTCGGCCGTCATCACCGGAGCACTCACCTGCCGGGCGCGCGCTTCAGCCGGGGACAACCTCGGCAACGAACGCGGCGTGCCCTGCGCGGTCAGCATCGGCGGCGAAGTCGGAGGACCACCCACGGCCGCGACCACCGCGCGGTTCTCGACCGACGTGGTCGCATCTGCCACCGCGATGACCTCCGACAGCTCCCGCTCGTTCGCCGCGGTCAACTTCAGCGTCTTCGACCGCTGCGTCTTCGAGTCGAAACGAAAGCGCTGCCCAGGCTCGACGAACACCGAGTCGCCCGTCGGCAACTCGACGCGCACCCGGCCCTCGGTCACCGTCACTTCGACCTGCTCGGAGTCGTTCATCACGCCGAACACCGTGCCGATGACGTTCACCGTCAAGCCGCCCGAGTGCACCACGAAGCCCTTGCGAACCTGGTGAGAAGCGCGCACCGCCAACGAGCCGCGCTCGAGCGTCAACGCCACGTCATCCGCTTCAGACCGGGTGAGCGCGAGCTGAGAAGAGCCACCGACCCGCAGGTGACTGCCATCGGGCAGGTGCACGTACGCCTTGCCGAGCTTCGAAGTGCGAAGCACATCGCCCCCTCGCAGCTCGGCACCATCGAGGAGCTCGCTCGACTCGCTGTCGATGCGCGTCAGGCCCTGAGCGCGATCCACCCGCGCCCACGACGAGACCGGTGACGGCTGCTCGACGGACGGCAGCGGCAACAAGGTCTCGCGGGGCATCGCGAGGTACAGCACCGCCGCGGCGGCCATCGCGAGGCCGGAAGCGAGCACGCCCACGCGAAAATAGAGAGGACGCCGGGTCTGTGCGTGCAGCCGCTTCTCGACCATCGCGCCGATGCGCTCATTCACCTTCGACCAGACCACGCGGGGGCGGGCATCACGCGCCAGCTCCAACGCCTCCTTCGCGACCTGCACGGACGCGAGCTGCTCGACACACTCGGGGCAATCCTCGAGGTGCGCCTCGACGAAGCGATGATCACCCAGCTCCAATTCCTTCGCGGCGTACGCCCACAGCTGAACTTCGTGGCGGATCATGACGACACCTCCGCACGGGTGAGTTCTCGAAGTGCTTCGGTGAACTCCAGCCGCGCGTGATGAAGGCGCGAGCGAACCGTGTTGTAGGAGACGCCCACGGCCTGCGCGATCTCCTCGGGGCCCATGCCGCAGAGCTCGTGGTAGACGAAGACGATTCGCTTTTTGGCGGTGAGTTTCTCCAACGCACGGTGCACCAGTCGCGATGCCTGGGCTGCCTGGGCCGCCCGCTCCGGGTCTGCACCGAAGTCGATGCCCTCGGGCAGGTCTGCGGTGAGATCCTCTTTCCTGCGGCGCCACCAGCGCAGGTTCATCAGCGCCACGTTCGCGCACACGCGGTAGAGAAAGGTGCGGAACTGCGACTCGCCGCGAAAGCCCGGTACGGCCTTGAGCAGGCGCAGGTACGTCTCCTGAATCATGTCCTCCAGGTCAGGCCGATGTCCCACCAGATGAAAGAGGGTGCGGGCGACGTCGTCGCGCGTGAGGCGATAGAGCTCCTCGAACGCGAGCACGTCGTCCTTCTTGATGCGGTCGACGAGTCTGAGCAGCCGCGCTTCGGTCTGACCCGTCGGCGGCTGTGAAGGAACCAACCGCGGGAGTGGCAGGGCATCAGCGGACAAAGAGGACCTCCGGTCGACGGCGGGCCGACGCGCTTCGGGGGCTCCCGATTCATTTGAAACCGGGGATTTCCAGGTAGCGGGCAGCACCATGTCTCTTGGTTGCCGCTCAAGTCCCGGGTGATCACGGCTGCCGCTCGAGAACCCGAGCGGAACCGGCAGCAGCGGACGGCTGGCCGAGATGGAGCGACCAGCAGAATGATCGATTTGAAAATGTGCGGCATCCAACGGTTTAGTGACGCGGCGAAGGAAGCCGCCACAACCCGAGGAAACCCCGTGAACCTTTCATCGCTGAGAGTCTTGACCTTGCTTGCCGTGCCGCTGCTGGGCGTGAGCGGCTGCACCCTCATCAACACCGACGGCAGGTTCGGCCCTGGCTCGGCCTGCGTCGAGGACGATGACTGTGCCCAGAGCTGTGCCTGTACCAACAACGTCTGTGAACCCCGGCACACGACGTGCTCGGCGAACGCGGAGTGTGGCAGCGGGCAGTTCTGTCTCTCCGGCACCTGCCGCGCTGTGCCCCCGGGCTCCCGCGCGTGCACCTCGTCTCAGCAGTGCGGCATGGACACCTGCATCAACGGCTTCTGCGTGCGTCCTTGCGACCGCAGCGTCGATTGCAGCACGGGCCAGACCTGCCAGGCCGGCTTCTGCGGCGGCGTGACGAACCCTGACGGCGGCACGGGTGGCGGTTCCGGCTCGGCGACGGGTGGCGGTTCCGGCTCGGCGACGGGCGGCGGCACCGGCACCGGCACGGGCGGCGGCTCCACCACGGACGCCGGCGTTCCGACGATCTGCACCTACAACGCAGACTGCGGCCTCGGCGGTTGGTGCGTAAACAACACCTGTCTGTTCGGGTGCACCGCTGACACCGACTGCACCACCGGCAACTCCTGCCAGGGTGGCCTGTGCCGTCCTCGTCCGGCGGGCACGTGCTCGAACTCCACGCACTGCGCCTCGGCTCAGGACTGCGTCGATGGCGCCTGCCGCGACCGCTGCGCGTCTGCCGCGACCTGCGGTGCCGACCGGGTCTGCCGCATCGGCTACTGCCTGCCCCCTACGCAGGTGGTGTGCACCACCAACTGCGACTGCTCCGTGGGCCTGCGTTGCCTTCAAGGCAGCTGCGCCCCGTAACGAGCGCTGACTTTGAAGTGAGGGGTGGGGAGGCCTGGCGCCTCCCCGCCCTTTTCTACTTCTGCAGGGCCTTCGCGAGCTCCGCGTAGAGGTAGATCGCGCTCTTGATCGACTTCTCCCAGTCACCCAGGTGCAGGCTCTCGTTTTCGGAGTGCGCGTTGGTGTACGGATCTTCGACGCCGATGAGCAACGCCGGCACGCCGCCGAGCTCCTTGCTGAACGGCTCGACGAACGGAATCGAACCGCCGCACCCGATGGCGACCGACTTCACCCCGTAGCCCTTTTCGAGCGCACGGAACGCGGCCTGGAACGCCGGGCCCGACGGGTCGGTGTACCACCAGCCCGCGGCCGACTCGGCCTTCACCACGCACTCGAGCCCCCACGGCGTCGCGGTCTTGATCGCCTCGATGAGCTTCTTCTGCACCTCGAGCGGCTCGAGGTTGGGCACGAGGCGAATGCCGACGCGGGCCCACGCCGACTCGCACACGATGTTGCGCGCGTCTTTGCGTGAGCTGGCCTGAATGGCGTTGACGGTGAGCGAGGGCTGACGCCAGTTCGTCTCCCACGGGTGGCGATCGCCGCCCATCAACTGCACGCCGGGCAGCAGCCCTGCCTGCCGGCGGAACGTCTCCAAGTTGCCCGGCAGCGCGGCGATGGAGGCCTTCTCTGCGTCGTTCAGCGGCTTCACGCGCTCGAGGATCCCCGGGATGGCGATGGTGCCGTCGGCGTGGGTGAGCGAGGCGAGCATCTTCGAGAGCGCCATCACCGGATCAGGCACCGGCCCGCCCCACATGCCCGAGTGCAGCGACTGCTTGAGCGCGCGCACTTCGACGTCGACGGTGACCAGGCCGCGCAGCGCGGTGGTGATCGAAGGCAGGCCCGTCTCGAAGTTGCTGGTGTCGGTCAGCACGATGCAGTCGGCCTGCAGCAACGCGCGGTGCGCCTGGAGGAACTGCGTCAGGTGCTCCGAGCCAATCTCTTCTTCACCTTCGATGATCACCTTCACGTTGAGCGGGAGCGGATCGCCCGATTGCAACCACGCATCGACGGCGCTGGTGTGCACCACGATGCCCGCCTTGTCGTCGGCCGAACCACGCGCGTACATGCGGCCGTCGCGCTCGGTCGGCTCGAACGGAGGCGACTTCCACGCGCTCGCATCACCCGCGGGCTGCACGTCGTGGTGCGCGTACATGAGGATGGTGGGCTTGCCCGGCGCCTTGAGGATCTCGCCGTAGACGTAGGGGTGCGCGCCTTCGATCTCGAGCAGCTGCACGTTCTGAAAGCCGCGCTTCTCGAGCAGCACCGCGGTGGCCTCGGCGCTTTGGCGCACGAGCTTCGGGTCGAAGCCGTCGAACGACACCGAGGGGATCCGCACCAGGGTCTTGAGGTCTTCGAGGTACTCGGTCTTCTTCGCGGCGAAATGAGCGAGGGCGGAGTCGATGGACATGGCGCCGCTCATATCAGGGTCTCTTGTCTCCCTCGCCCTGCGAAGCGGGGAGAGAATCAGATCTGGCCGAGGACCACCTGGCAGCCGATGCCGCCGTTGGTCACGTGATGGCGCTCTTCGATCTTCAGGCCCAGGTGTTCCTCACCGCCCTCGAGCAGAAAGCCGAAGTACCAACCGGGACACGCGGAGCGCAGTGACTTGCCGAGCGCTCGATAGAGCTGCCCCAGTTCGTCGCGTTCGCCCACCCGCTTGCCGTACGGCAGATTGGCGATCACCAGCCCCGCCTTCTCGCGGGCGACCAGCTTCGTCGCGTCGAGGCGCTCGAGCTTGAGCGACTCGAGCACGCCAGCTCGTTTGGCATTCCGTCGCGCGGTGCCCAGAGCGCCTGAGTTGAGATCGCTGCCGGTGATGAGCGGCTTCTTGCCGGCTCGTTCACGGGGCAGGGCACGCCAGGTCTTCTCGTCGTGCGAAGGGAACTGCTCGAAGGCGAACTTGCGGTTGCGGCCGGCTGCGAGGCCCAGCGCGATCTCGGAGGCTTCGATGATCAAGGTGCCCGAGCCACACATCACGTCCCACAACGGCTCGTCGGGGTTCCACTTGGCGAGGCGCAGCACGCCGGCGGCGAGCGTCTCTCGCATCGGTGCGCGACCGACTTCCTGCCGGTAGCCGCGGAAGTGGAGCAGCTCACCAGACGTGTCCAGGCTCACCTGGCAGCCGTTCTTCGTGCCGCGGAGGAGAAGCTTCACGGCCCCCGGCGTCGAGGGCAGCACCCCGCCCCACTTGCCGGGATCGATCCCGAAGGCGTCGACCTCGAAGTTCTCGCCGTACTCGCGGAGCTTGAGCTTTCGCAGCGTGTCAGGGGTCGGGACCTCGGCCACTCGCAGCAGCACTCGGCTGGCGATGCGGCTCCAGAGGTTGATGGTTCGGTAGCTGCCTTGCGGCCCTTCGATCGTGACGCCTCCGCTGGTGGGTTCGCCTTCGAAGCCGAGCTCGGCCAGCTCTTCTGCGAGAGCTCCTTCGAGCCCGGGGGTGGTGCCTACGAAGACTGTCTCTTGTTGCACGGCCCTCTCCCCGACCCTCTCCCCCTCGGGGAGAGGGAGACAGGTTCTTCTTCAGCTCGTTACGCGATGCCGAGCGTGCGTACCAGCTTCGGGCGTACACCGGTCGATGCCAGCAACGCCTCGAGCCGCTTTTTCGCGATGCCGTTCTCGTGCTGCACGCGCCGCCCGATGATCAGCTCGTTCTTGAGCGAGTGCTCCCAGCCGGCGAGCTCGGTCACGGTCACCTGATACCCGCTCGATTCCAGCACCAACGCCCGGATCACGTTCGTCAGGTGCGAGCCGAACTCACGCCGATGCCACGGGTGCGAGAACAACGACTGCATCGCCGAGTCGACCTTCGGGCGCGCGTCCTTCAACTGCTGCGCGACCTCTGCCTGGCAACACGGCACCACGGCCACGTGATCCGCCTTGCGCGAAATCGCGATCGCCAGCGCGTCATCCGTCGCCGTGTCGCACGCATGCAACGCCGTCAGCACGTTGATCCGCTCGGGGTACGCCGCCGCTTCGATGTTCGAGGTCGCGAACTTCATCCGCCCGTAGTTCAGCTCAGCCGCGCGCTGCTTCGCCTTCACGGTCAGCTCGTCACGCGACTCCACTGACAACAGCTCTCCGCGCTCCTTCAAGAAGAGCTCGTACAGAATGAAGCCCAAGTACGAGTTGCCGCTCCCCACGTCGACCACGTTGGCCTGGGGAAAACGCTCGAGCACGTCATCCAGCGCAGGCTGCAGCAGCCCCACCAGGTGGTTGACCTGCTTCAATTTTCGACGCGCGTCGGCGTTGAGCTGCCCGTCACGCGTGACGAGGTGCAGCGTCTTGAGCAGCTCGACTGACTGATTGGGGAGGAGCTCCCGGCGCACTTGCTTGGCGGGAACGGACTCTCGGGCCTTCGCGCTCAAGGTCAGACCGCAACGACCTCGAGGATTTCCGGAATCGCTTCCTTGATCCGGGTCTCGATGCCCATGCGCAGCGTGGCGGTGGAAGACGGGCAGCCCGCACAGCTTCCCTGCATGTGCAGGTAGACGATGCCGTTCTCCACGCGATCGAGGGTGATGTCGCCGCCGTCCATCGCGACCGCCGGGCGAATCTCCGTGTCGAGGATCTCGCGAATGCGCTGCTCGATCGCGCCGCCGCTGCCCAGGGTCACCGCGGCTGCCGCGGTCCACGCCTCGAGCACGTCGGGCTTCACCACCGCTTCGCCGTCGGTCAGGTGCTTGTCGAGCGCGAGCATCACGCCGTCGTTGAGCTCATCCCACTCGCCTTCGTCACCCTTGGTGACGGTCACGAAGTTGGTGCCGAGCATCACCGCCATGACGCCCTTGATGTCGAACAGGCGGCGCGCGAGGGGCGACTTCTCCTCGGCGAGGTCCTTGTTCACGAAGTTCATCGCGCCACGAGGCAGCAGCGCCATGTCGACCACGTACTTCAGGGTGCTGGGGTTCGGGGTCCACTCGAGCTGGATGTTGACTGACATGCCCCTGAGTTAAGGAGTTACCGGCTCGAAAGCAAGCCAGCCTCCCGGGTTAGCCCAGTCGCTCGGGTTCGGAGGTCATGTCGACGATGTCCAGCTCGAACTCGATCGACAACGTGCTCTCCACTTCCAGCTCGGTGGAGATGCCGTCGAGATCCTGCTCCGAGGGCGCAGCGGGCAGCATCTGCTCGACCGGCTTGCTCACCCTGGCGATGCCCGAAGGGCGCCCCGGCAGCGGCAACATCATGTTCGCCTCTCGCACGTGCTGAACCAACTGCCGCGCGATGAGATCGACTATCTGAAACGCAAAGCGGTGACCGGCCGAGAACAGCTGGTCGAAGTCACGATCGCTCATCTTCAGCAACGTCGCGGGCCCCGTCGCCACGCAGCTCGCTGAACGAACGCCGGCGTCGATGCAGGCCACCACGCCGAACATCGTGCCCGCGGGCAGGTTGGCCAGCGTCTTCCCATTCCGCCCGACCGAGACCTCACCTTCCACGATGAAGTAGGCGCCGTCGGTCTTCTCGCCCTCGGCGAAGATGGGCGACATCTCGGTGAGCTCGACGACCTCGAGCTTGGCGGCGAGCGCGAGCTTCACCACCGCGGGCAACGACTTGAAGGAGGGGTAGCGGTCGACCAGCTCCTTCGTCGGGCGCGGCCCTTTCGGCAGTGCCGGCGTCTCGATGGGCGAATTGCCCGAAGGCACGATGCGCTCGTTGGTGTGACGCAGGCGCGCGCAGAGATCGACGGCGATCTTCCGCAGCACCTTGAAGGCCGCCGGCACGAACGCACCGCGCATGGCCTGAAACTCGTTCGCGTCGATCTGATGCGCGGGGCCCGACTGGGTGACGATCGCCGTACCCGAGCGCGGGCCGTCATCGACCAGCGCCATCTCACCGACCACGTCACTCTTGCGCGCGTAGGCGACCACCACGGGCCGGTTCTGCCCGGAGGTCGTGGCCACGGAGACCTCTGCGCCTTCGCCGAGCACCCACATCGCCTTGCCGGGGTCACCTTCGCCGAAGAGCACCTCACCGGCGTGCAGCTCGACGGGGCGAAAGAGCCGCAACACGTCGTTGAGATCGGCGTCACCGACCAACGAGAACAGCGGAATGCTCCGGATGAACTGCGCCAACGCGGGATTCGCTGAACTCATCGAGAGCTTTCCTAGCACGGCTCCCCGGCTACACTGAGGAACCCCATGACTTTCCGAACGGCCGTGATGCTCGTCGCCTTTTCCGCGAGCACTGCAGCGGCGCAGCGCGTCTCCTTTCCCAGCTTCACCGGCCCCGGCGCCCCGAGCGTGCGCAACCAGGTCGTCGGCTCCGTCTGCGACACCGCCGATTGCGTCGCCGCCACCAAGGTCACCACCAGCGGCAAACCCGACTGGAAGAAGGCCAAGAAGGAATCGGTGCAGTTCTTCGTGACCGGCGCGGTCGCCAAACGCGGCAAGGCGTTGACGCTCGAGCTGTTCGTCTTCAACAAGGCGGGCGCCCCCAAAGCCCGCAAGAGCTTCCCCCTCGACAAGAACGGCACGCTCTCGCCGAAGAGCCTGCAAAGCGTGATGGACCTGTTGGGCACCACCTTTGGTCAACGCGGAGCGCCCGAGCCGACGCCGCCCATCGACGAAGACAAGCCGCCTGCCAAAGAGCCCACCAGAACCACCCGCACGGCAGATCCGCCGCCCTCGCGCGCTGAGCGGAAGCCGGAACCCAGACCCGAGCCGGAGCAGCGGGGCGAGCCGGAAGCGCCGCCTGACGCGAAAGAGAAGAACCCGAACAAGCCGCCCTTCCTGGTGCTCGACGTGGGCGCTGAGATCCTCAACCGCCGGCTGGAGTACTCGCAGGTCGCGACCTCCAACCTGCGCCGCTACGACCTCGCGCTCTACGGTCAGCTCGCCCTCGGCGCGGAGTTCTACCCGCTGGCACTGGTGCGAGACGACCTGCTCGCGGGCCTGGGTCTGGAAGCGAGCATCGCGTTCGCGCCCTGGCTCCAGTCACGCCTGGCCAGCATCCCCGAAGCGTTCCCCACTTCGACGACGCGCATCGATGCGGGCCTCCGGTTCAGCATCGCGCCGATCAAGACGTACGCGCTGCGCATCGCCCCGTACATCGGAGTCCGCTCGCACAGCTTCACCGTCGGCGCGTTGCCGGATGGCCGCCGGCTCGACGGCTTGCCCAACATCTCGCTGGTCGGTCTGCGCGCGGGGCTGGCGATCGAGCTGCCCATCGTGCCGCGCTGGCTGACCCTGTTCGGCCGCTTCGGAGTGATCCCGGTGTTCGGCTCGGGCGAGATCATCTCACCCGCCTTCTTCCCCAACGGGAGCGCGTTCGGTCTCGAGGGCAACGCGGGGCTCGGCGTGAACCTCGTCTCATTCCTGCAGATCCGCGCGGGCTTCGACTTCGCCCGCTACGGCTTCACCTTCACCACGCAGCCGACCGATCCGTACGTGGCCGCGGGCGCGACGGATACGTACCTCGGCGGCAAGGCCTCGCTGCGGCTGGCCTTCTAATTCGACGGGGGCACGTACGACTTCGAGGTGCTGACGCCCACGTGGTCTGCGTTGCCCACGCAGTTCGCCTCGTTGGCGAAAAGACCGACGAGAAATCGAACGAGATAACGGCCATCCCGAAGCTGCTCGAGATGCTGTTCCTCGAGGGCTGCATCGTGACGATTGATGCGATGGGGTGCAAGGACAACGCGCCGGAGAACATGGCGATGATGCGCCACGTTGCGCTGAATCTGCTCAAGCAGGCCACCACGGAGAAACCCCGCGTCAGCATTAAGAGCCGGAGAAAACTGGCTGGCTGGGATCACGATTTCCTGGCCCACGTCCTCGGGCTCTGAACGTCAGCGTCGCTCGTAGGGGTAGCTGTCACGAACCTCGCCATTGAGGAACGCCCCCTTCGACTCGGCACTCATCAACGCTCAACCAACCCTGCAGATTCGCCGGAAGACCGAGGTGCGATTGCCCTGGTCGGCACGGCGCGCAGTCTCTTGGATGTCAGTGCCTCTCGGTAGGGTGGTGTTCCGGCGCTGATGCCGAGACGCAACGGGGGGAACACATGAACGCAGAGCAGGTGGAAATCAGTGAGCTGGAGAAGAGCCTCGAACTCGAGGTTGCCGGAGGGCGCGCCCCGAGGTCCACGGTTGGAAAACTCGAACGCCTGAAGAAAGAACGGCACCGCGCGATGCTGGGGCGGCTGGCAAAGGTGTTCGACGCCTACGAGTTCCGCGACGACGTGCTCTTCAGCGCGCGTCTCCGCCGGCGGTCACGCGAGCTGGCGGAGTGCCTCGACGATCCACAGTGGGCCACCTTGCAGCAGCTCGAGTTCGCCTCGGGGAGTTTCCCCGAGCTCGAGGGCAGGCTCGGAGCGTTCATCAACTCGCTGCCGCAGCTCCACACGCTCGCCCACCTGCAGCCGCGCCTGCTTCCCGAGGTGCCCTGCCCGCGGATCACCACGGTTTCGCTGCCCGAGGCGCCGGTGGAGCGGCTGGCCCAGGTGTTCCCGGCGCTGCGCTCGTTGGAGTTCGACCACCTGCGTGACGCCCTCGCATTCTGGGGCCACCCGTTCATCGAGAAGCTGGAGTCGGTCACGGTGCGCTCCCTGACCTGGTCGCAGGGCAAGCTGATCACCCGCGCGGGTCTGGGGCATGACGCCTTCCTCGAATGGATCGAGGCGGGCCCGCCGCTCACGCACCTGGAGTTGTCGGAAGACGACATCCTCTCCGCGGGCGAGCTGTACGGATTGAGGGAGCTGCTGGCGGCAGCACGGAAGAAGGGAGCCGAGGTCATCCTGATGCCGTCGGAGGCGCCCCCTGCTCCCACCTGGACACCAGAGTGGGAACCCGCGCCCGCAAGGCGATGGGGCGCACGTATTCAGTGACGAACTCGCGCCTTCACACGGCGCCGGTCTCACGGTGCTCCTGAGGCGAGGTGAACCAGTACTGGTACATGCGCGCCCGTACGTAGACGGGCGCCCTGCCCTCGAACGGATCGCGCCTGAGCAGCGCGCGCTTCTTGAGACGTTCAGCCGACGACGCGGTTCCGGCCTGCCTTCTTGGCCTTGTACAGATTCGCGTCGGCCAGCTTGATGAACTGGAGCGGCTCGGTCATGTCGCCCACCAGATCCGCCACGCCGATCGACAAGGTCACCTTGATCTCCTTGCCCTCGAAGGTGAAGCGGTGATCCTCGATCATGCGGCGGATCTTCTCTGCGAGCTTGCGGGTGTTGTCGCCGCCTGACTCGGGCATCACGTACGCGAACTCTTCGCCGCCGTAGCGGGCGAAACACTCTTCCTTGCGCACGCGGGGTTTGATCACCGCGGCCAGCTCACGCAGCACGTAGTCGCCGGCGAGGTGGCCGTTGGTGTCGTTGATGGTCTTGAAGTGATCGATGTCGACCATCATCAACGAGAGCGCGCGGTTGTAGCGGTGGCACCGGCCCATCTCGCGCTCGATGAACTCGAGGAAGTAGCGCTTGTTGAAGATGGTGGTCAGACCGTCACAGATGGTCAGCGTGTAGATCTCTTCGTAGTACTGCTGCTCGATGTTCCCGCCCGAGAGGAACTTGAAGATCGCGCTGCCGATCTTCACGAGGTCGCCGGAGCGCAGCGGCTGCTCCTCGCGGATCTCTTCGTCGTTCAAGTACGTACCGTTGGTCGAGCCGAGATCGCGCACGAAGAACTTGCCCACGCGGGCCACGACCTGGGCGTGACGGCGGCTCACGTTGTCCATGTCGCAGACGATGAAGTTCTTCTCGTCGCGGCCGACGGTGAACTCGTCTTCGTCGATGAGCGCGTATTTCTTGCCCAGGAACGGGCCGGCGATCATGACGAGGCAGCTCTCTGCGCTGACCTTCATGTCCTTCAGCTTGGAGATCTTCGTGACGCGCGTTTCAGTCGGCCCCGGCATCGCGTCTCTTCCTAGCACACCGGAGGGAGGCTCCCACGTAGAGTGTTTTCCCCTCATGAAAAGACTCGTGCTGATCGGCCTGGGTGTGTTGGCGGTGGGTGGATGTGTGAAACGCGTGTTCGAGGTGCCCCCCGAGGCGACGGTGAGCCTGGGCGGGCTTCAGGCCATCTGGCGGCCCTGGGCGCAGGTCGCCGAGCTGTGCGCCATCGACCCGAAGAAATTCACGCAGGAGCAGCAGGCGATGACGGCGCTCCTGGTGCAGTGGCTCGGCCAGACCTCCGCGCCGGCGGATGGCGCGTGGGATGACGAACACGTGGCGCTGCTGGAAGAAGGCGTGCGCGTGTTGCCCGGGCCGCTTCAGGCACAGCAGGCGGCGCTGAAAAAGGCGGCGTCGGTGGGGTGCCGCTTCGAGGGGCTGGGGCCGGCCAATGAGTTCAATGGTCAGGGGCTGCGGCGCGTCGACGAGGGGCCTGAGCTGGCGCGGCAGGTGCGGGGCCGGCTGGCGCTGGCGAAGTGGAAAGACGAGCGGCCGGTGGCACAGGCCAACGCGAAGGCGGAAAACTGCGGCACGAAGATGAAGCCTCCGGCGCCGATCCTCTACTTTGCCGCGGAGGATGAACACGCCCGGCTGGAGTGGCTGTTCTGCGATGGATCGATGGTGGTGGCGACTCCGGGCAATACGCCTTCGTGGGTGCAGGATCCCGCGGCGAAGAAGACCAAGAAGGAGCCTGACCCGAAGGTGTGGCTCGAGGTGGCGGCGAAGTTTCCGCAGGAGAACGTGAGCCGCGCGCCGAAGCTGCCGAAGAAGAAGGTGCAGCGCGAAGAGAACGTGCTCGAGCCGGAAGAGCCGTGAAACGTGGCCCCCTCACCCGTTGCTTCGCACCGACAAGAACTACACCGCAGCGCCGATGTGCTGCGCCGCCCACCTTGCGATTCCGAAGATCGTCTCCTGGGGATTGACCCCCAGTGACGTCGGCATCACCGAGCCATCGACCACGAACAGGTTGTCCATCGTGTGGAACTTGAGGTGCGGGTCCACCACCGACGTGCGCGGATCTTGCCCCATCGCGCAGCCGCCCATCTGATGCGCCGTCAGCACGCGCATGCGCACCGGTTCCCACTTCGCCTGGTCGAGCTTGTCGATGTCTTCGACGCTCTCCATGACCACCGGGTCGAGGTGCAGTGACGCCACCTTCTTGGCGCCCGCGGCGAACTGCAGCTTCGCCATCTCTTTGCACGCGACACGGAACGCCTCCCAGAGCTTGGGCTTGAAGTCGTACGTGATGGAGTACTTGAAGTTCGCGCCATCTTTGAGCCGCACCGTCGCGCCGGTCTCTTCCGGCAGCAGTCCATCGACGTGAATGGCGAGCATCGAGTTGATGTACGGCAGGCGCCCGAGCATGTCCTGCACCAGCGCGCCGGTGCCCGTCGACGCCGTGGCCGCGAGCAACGGATGGAGCGGCGGCACCTCGAGGAAAAAGCCAATCTCACCCGGCCCGCGATCGACGAAGTGATGCGAGCTCACGCTCTGCGGCGCGCCTGAGAACGCCTTCACCTCGAAGGGGAACTCGGCCAGCATCGCCACCACCGGGTGCAGCCAGGTGCGCTCACCCACCCGGCCCTCGGCCGTCAAGCCGCTGCGCATGAGCAGCCCCGGCGAGTTGATCGCCCCGCCGCTCACCACCGTCAGCTTCGCCTTCACCTTGACCCGTACGCCGGTCGGCCGGTTCTTCACGGGGTCAATCACCTCGGCGTTCACGCCGGTGATCTTCCGCCCCGACCACTCCAGCTGCCGCGCCGATACGTTGGCGTAGAGCTCGAGCCCCTTCTCCACCGCGTCAGGCAACACGGTGGCGAGCATCGACTGCTTCGCGTCGACCGGGCAACCCATGCCGCAGTAGCCGAGGTTCAAGCAGTTGTTCACGTTGCGGCGAATCAACGCGCGCTCGTAGCCGAGCTTGCCCAGGCCATCCCAGAGCACCTTGTTGTTCGCGTTGATCATCTCCAACGGCCACTCGGCGATGTGCAGCCGCTTCTCGATCGCTTCCCAATGCGGGGTGAGCGTCTGGGTGCTCAGCGTGTCGATGCCGAAACGATCCTTCCACGCCTGCAAGATGCGCTCGGGCGTGCGGAAGCTCGAGCACCAGTTCACCGTGGTGCCACCACCCACGCTGCGGCCCTGGAGAATGGTGATGGCCAGGTCGTCGGTGCCGCGATCGCCGAGCTCCTGGTAGAGGTTCGTGAACGCGCGGGCCTCGGTCATGTCGAACTCGCGGCGCGTGTGGTACCCGCCCTCTTCGAGCATCACCACGCGTTTGCCCTGCTTGACCAGCTCGTGCGCCGTCCACGCGCCGCCAGCGCCGCTGCCGATGATGCAGACGTCGCAGTCGAGCGTGAGGTCTTTGGTGATCTCGTCGCCCGTGACGATCTTGCCCGCGGTCATGGCGTCACCTCGGGCTTCGGCGCCTCGGGCGGCGGCTGCTCGACCATCGTGCCGTTGCCGATGGGCCTGGGTTCGGCCCCGCCCTTCCACACCGGCGCGTTGGGATCGTGGATGCCCGGCAGCGGCCCCGAATAGCCGACCGCGCTCCAGGTGGCCTTGTTGCCGTAGTACGCGGCGATCGCGATGCCGCGCAGCGCCCGATAACCGGTGCGGCGCAGGGTGAGCCGGCTGTCGCGCCACTCCGCCAACACTTCGTCCTGCTCGGTGGGGCCGAGCTGCGTGAAGGGGACAGTGCGGCCACCGAAAAGAAAATTGGGTAAGGCGTTCTCGAAGAGCATGAGCAGCTGTTTGATCTCGTCGCGGGTGACGTCTTCGAGCAGCGCGATGATGCCGTCGGCGGCCACCGTGGTGTTGATCGAATCGGCCGCTGGGAACCCTTCACGCACTGGCACGAAGCGCTGCACGATGGCCCACATCACCGCGTACTGTGCTGCGTTGAGCACCTGCAGCCCGGGGGGAATCAGCACCTGCGCGCCGCGCCGCGTGGCGAGAAAGCCGCCGCCGCCCAGCGCCAGGAGCAGGCCGCCGAACACGCCCTTCTTCAGGAAGCCACGGCGCGAATCCGGCGCGCCTCTCGGGGGCAGGTACATCTTCATAGGCGGGAGAAGCTAACCCACTTACCGCGCGCTGGCCGCCTCGACGATGAAGCTCTTCCACTGGGCCCGGGCGAACTCGATGAACGGCCTTGGCCCCTGCTCGAACGAGGGATCGACCGTGAACTCGCCCCCGACGTACTCTCGCTCGCCCACCCGCTCCCGCGTGGTGCCGCGCAGCGCGTATTGGGTCGAGCCTTCGTACAGGAGCAGCTTCGCGGTCAGCGGCGAGACGTCGCTGCGGCACGCGGTGCGATAGATGAACGAGACCTCGGGCTCACCGTCGTCGTCGAGATCGGTCAGCCGAATGGAGCCTTCGATCACCTCCAGCGTGAGATCGAACTCACAGCGCTCCACGAAGTCCTTCGCGCGGAAGAGCTGCTTCTTGCCCGCGGAATGCGTCACCGTCAGGTAACGGTTGCGCTCGACGAGGTCGTCGACTTTTCTCTGCTTCTGCGCGCTCAGCTCGAAACGAACGACGTGCGCTGCCCCCGCCTTGTCGGTGAAGCGCAGCTCACGCCAGTCGACGCCTTTCGACGAGCTCCACTCCGATACCGAACTCTGGGGAGCAATGGCCAACAAGACAAGCAATCGCCAAGTCATGCGGCTGGTCCTAGCATCAGCGCATGACTGCTCGAACGCTCGCGATGGTCCTCGCTGGTGGCGCTGGCACGCGCCTCGAACCACTCACCCGGGAACGCGCCAAACCCGCCGTGCCTTTCGGTGGCCGCTACCGCATCATCGATTTCTGTCTGTCGAACTTCGTCAACTCCGGCGTCTACAAGGTCAAGGTGTTGACGCAGTACAAGTCAGACTCGCTCAACAATCACATCTCGCGCACGTGGCGCATGACCGCGTTTCTGGGTCACTTTTGCGAGACGGTGCCTGCGCAGATGAGAACGGGCGGCGATTGGTACAAAGGCTCGGTCGACGCGATCTTTCAGAACCTGAACCTGATCACCGACGAGAACCCCGACACGGTCTTCGTCTTCGGCGCCGATCACGTCTACCAGATGGACGTCGCGCAGATGCTCGAGTTCCACAAGCAGCGCAACGCCGACGCCACGGTGGCGGTGTTGCCGGTGCCCATCGAGCAGGGCAGCGAGTTCGGCATTCTCGACGTCGGCCCCGATGGCGAAGTGCGCAGCTTCCTCGAGAAGCCGAAGAACCCGCCCCCGATGCCCGGCGATCCGACCCGTTGCCTGGCGTCGATGGGCAACTACATCTTCAACACCGAGACGCTGGTGCGCGAGGTGGTCAACGACGCGAAGCAGGAGACCTCGGCGCACGACTTCGGCAAGTCGATCCTCGCATCGCTCAACAAACGCGCGCGCGTGTTCGCGTATGATTTTCAGACCAACATGGTGCCTGGCCTCGGTAAGCGCGAGCGCGGCTACTGGCGCGACGTGGGAACGCTCGACGCGTATTTCCAGGCAAACATGGATCTGATCGCCGTCGAGCCGATCTTCAATCTCTACAACTCGCAGTGGCCGATCGTGACGGCGAACACCTCACTGCCGCCGGCGAAGTTCGTGTTCAACGATCTGCCGCAGAAGCGCGTGGGCCGGGCGCTCGACTCGTTGGTGAGCGAAGGCTGCATCATCTCGGGCGGTCTCGTCGAACGCTCCGTGCTGTCACAACGAGTGCGAGTGAACTCGTGGTCGACGGTGTCCGACTCGATCT
Organism: Archangium sp.; assembly: GCA_043773025.1. Classification (GTDB taxonomy): domain Bacteria; phylum Myxococcota; class Myxococcia; order Myxococcales; family Myxococcaceae; genus Archangium_A. Next base: position 9,564 of record JAYVFP010000131.1, on the reverse strand, counting down.
TGATGGAGAACGTGGAGATCGGCCGGCACTGCGACATTCGCAAGGCGATCATCGACAAGAACGTGACCATTCCGCCCGGCACGAAGATCGGCGTCGACCTGGAAGAAGATCGCAAACGGTTCCACGTGACCGAGAGCGGCATCGTGGTGATCCCCAAGGGAGCCCACGTGCCCGCCGAAGCCACGTAACGAGAAATCAAGAGTTCCCCTTTCCCAAAGGGAGAGGGAGAACAGGGCCCCTTCTTGAGGTAAGCGCCCGTCGGTGCAGCCTTCTCCGCCGTCCCGTCTCGCGCTCCCGATCTTGATCGGCGGGCTCGTCACCGGACTGGTGGCCCGGCTGGTCTTCGCGTTTCACGACGACGGGCTCTTGTGGCCCGACGAGTACTACCAATCGCTCGAGCCCGCTCACCGCGCGGTCTTCGGCTACGGCTGGCAAGCGTGGGAATTTCTCGAAGGCGCTCGCCACTGGACCCTGCCTGGCTTCGTCGCTGCCTTGATGAAGCTGAGCGCTGTCTTCGGCTGGGACTACCTGCCGACGATCGAAGTGACCTTCTGCCTCGCCGGAGTGGCCACCGCCTTCGCGACCTACCGCCTCGCCCGCGCGCAGAACGCCACGCCGTTCGCCTCCGCCGTCGGAGCGGCCACCTTCGCGCTGATGGGGTTGGCCGTGTACGTGGCGCCGCGCGCAATGGGTGAGAGCCTCTCTGCCCTGCCGATCACCTTCGCCTTCGCAGCGCTGTGCCAACCCTCGACACGAGGGAGGCTGGTGTGGGCCGGGATGCTCTTGAGCCTCGCGGTCGGCCTGCGTCTGCAGAACGGGCTCTTCTGTCTGGGAGCGCTGGCGATGCTGCTGGCGGATCGAAGGAAGGCTGATGCCTTCGTGCTGCTGGGCGTGCTGCTCTTCGGCGCCGTCGCGTACGGAGCGATCGATCACCTCACCTGGGGCTCGCCCTTTCACTCAGCGCGGCAGTACCTGCGCTTCAACCTGCTCGAAGGCCGCGCCTCCGCGTTCGGCACCGCGCCGTTTTTTCACTACCTCGGAGCGTTCGTGACCGCGGAAGGCCTCACCCTGGTGCCGCTCATCGGGCTGACCGCCTTCGGCGCGCGAACGCGGCGAGCCATTGCGCTCATCGCGTTCAGCTTTTTCCTCGTGCACTCCGTCATCCCGCACAAGGAACTGCGCTTTCTCTTTCCCATCATCCCGCTGCTCTGCGCACAGGCGGCGCTCGGGCTCGACCGCTTCGTTTCTCCGCGCCCCGCCTTCGCGCTGCTGCTGCTCTCAGTGGCCTCGCTCGCCACGCTGCCCACGTTGACCTTCTGGCGCCTGGGCATCTGGAACCCGCGCGGCGAACTCTCAGCCATCGACTACGGAGGCCCGGAGAACCGGCTGCTGCGCCGTGCCAGCAAGCTCACCGATCTCTGCGGCCTCAAGATCGCGAGCATCGAAAACTGGCGCACGGGCGGCTACGCGTACCTGCACCAGCGCGTGCCGATGTATCGCTTTCAGCCACCCGAGGCAGGCGAGGGTCACTTCAACTACGTCATCGCGCGACGAGGCACGGCGATCGGCGCCGAGGTCGCACTCGAAGGTGAGCTCGCGCTCATCAGGCTGCCCACCGGCTGCACACCGGATCTCACCTATGACTGGCACCTCGAGTAGCCGCCGCTACCAGGTGGCGCTCGGCGTGATCGCGTTCGGCGCGTTCCTGCTGCGCGTCTTCCCCTTCTTCGGCCCTGACGGCGCGTGGAGCTACCGCGTCGACTACGACGAGGGCGTCTACTTCAGCTCGGCGTCACTGCTGCTCGACGGCGTCCTCCCCTACCGCGACTACGTCTTCGTTCACCCGCCGGGCCTGCTCGTCTTCCTGTCGCTCACCTCGTGGACGCGCGCCTTCCTCGGCATCGACGGGGCCTTCGCGCTCAGCCGGTGGATCGCCGCGCTGCTGGGCACCATCAACGTGCTGCTGGTGGCGCGGCTGCTGCTGCGCTGGCCGCTCTCCTCGTGGGCGGCGTTGTGCGGGGCCGCGTTCTACGCGACGTACCCAGAGCTGGTGCAGGTCGAGCGCGGGCCTTTCCTCGAGCCGCTCCTCAACCTCGTCTGCTTGTCGCTGGCTTGCGCGGTGGTCAACGCGTCGAACAATCCGCGGTGGATCTGGGTGGCCGGTGCACTTGCGGGTGCCGCGGTCTCCATCAAGCTGTGGGCGGTGATCTGGATCGCTGGTGCGGTGTGGGGGCTGAGCGCGTTCGCCACCAGGCGCGAGCTGCTCCGATTCATCGGCGCGGCCGCGTTGAGCTGGGCAGTCATCGTGCTGCCGTTTGCGCTTCAGGCGCCCGCTGCGTTCTTCACCCAGACGGGCCTCTTTCACGCCTGGCGCCCGCCAGATGGCATCACCGACCGTCTTCCCCGCGTGGAGCAGCTCATCGCGCTGCGGCATCTCGCCTCGCCGCTGCTCGCGGTGCTGATGCTGGTCTTCCTGCTGGCGCGTCGCGGTGCTTCGTTGACCATCGCCGCACGGGTGATCGCGCTGGCCTGGGTGCTCACGCTCGCCGCCTTCTTCAGCTCGCCTTCGTACTGGGCTCAATACAACGCACACCTGATCGCCTCGGAAGCCGTGCTCGCGGGGGCCGTGGTCGGCTGCCTGACCCCGCGTTGGCGCTGGGCCGTGTTGGCCCTCATCACTTCGAGTCTGTGCCTCTCCGTCTTTGCGTGCGTGCAACGCGCGGGCAGCGACGACCGGCATCTGCTCCTCGCGCGCTCGCCACTTCGCACCACCAAAGACTGCGTATTCACCTTCGAGCCGGGCTGGTCGCTGGCGGCCGGCCGGCTCCCGCCCCGAGTCAGCAACGCTCCGATGATCGTCGACAGCTACGCGCAGCAGCTTCTTCATGCAGTTCAGGGTGGTCGCCGCTTCGCCGACGCTCGAGCCGCCTTTGCGTCGAATGACCTGCCGCTCGAGCTCCTGAACCAATGCGAGAACGTGGTGCTCGGTGAGCGTGGTCATCGTCAACTGTCGGGAGCACAGCGCGAGCAGCTCGAATCGACGCACGTACGGGCAGCGCTGTCAGGGTTCGAGGTGTGGCAGCGGCGCCCTGTCAGTCCGTGATTCGGCCGGCGCATCGGAGCGCAGGGCCCTGCACTCAAGGGGTTACGAGGGCACATGACTTGCTGACTTGCGCGCCACCATGAGAACGGCGGCGGTGGTGGTGGGGTTCTTGATGACGAGCGGCTGTGCCACCCCGATGACGACTACGAGCACGGTGCAGACACGCCGGGTGGTCTTCTCGACGTTGCCGAGCGCGCCCCCTGCGCTCGATGCGACCACCGGCGTCGGCTTGCGAATGAGCGCGCTCACGGGAATCACCGAAACGAAGGGCCCGGAAGGCGCTGTCTCCTTCCCCCTGTTCCAGCCAGCCTTGAGCGCCATCGTCAAGCTCGGCACACGCTCGTATCTGGGTGGCCGCCTTGCCATCGCCGTGCCCGAGTTCGGAGCGCAGTCGCCGCGCGGAATCATCGACGCATCGAGGGGCGCGCTGGCCTTCGATGCCGCGGTCGGCGGCGGTCACGAGGTGCCCTTCACGTCGATCTTCGGCATGACCGTCTCGGGAGAACTGGGCCTCGCCGGGGGGTCGCTCACCGTGGCCGGCTTCGAGAGAACCACCCAGGTGATCGTGCTCCCCGCGGTTCGCGCAGCGCTGGGGCTCTCCGTGTCACCAGGGCCATTTCGCTTCTACGCCGGCGGCACCGTCGGAACGTCGGTGATGAACGAGCCCATCGGCTCACAAACCCAGACCTGCATGATCACCTGCTCACGGTCGGAGACCGGATCCTTCCGCATCGCCGGCGTCACGATGGTCGGTGGCGGCGTGCGCTGGCAGGGCAACGCGATGACTTCGCTGACGCTCGAGGGCTGGGTTCCGTTGAGCGACAACACGCGCTTCCCGGTGATGCTCGCGCTCACCGTGCGGCTGGGCGACTTCGGCACGACGCCTCCCGCCCCATTGCCGTTGAGCGCGCCCCCACCCCCGCCCGACGTCACGCCTGAGTGGGAAGAGGCGCCTCAGCTTTGAGCGGTGTCGCCAGCCCCAACCCGATCGCCAACATCAAGGCCATGCTGACGGGCGCCTGGAAGAGTGGATCGTGGGCGAGCGAAAGAATGGCGAAGAGCGCGATCGAACCCTGCGTCAACGCGCCGTAAGGTCGGCGCCGCGCGATCGCTGCGAGCCAACACAACAAGGCGATGAAGCCGATCGCGCCGGGAATGCCGATCTCTGCCGCCATCGAGAGGTACTGGTTGTGCGCCTTGCCCGGGTTGTCCTTCACGTGCTCAGCCATGTTCGGGTCGCTGAACTTCGAAGGGCGGAACTGGCCGGGGCCGATGCCCACGAACGGGTGCTGCCTCACCGCCTCGACGCCCGCGGCCATGTGCTGCGTGCGCTGGCCGCTGCCTTGATCGGTCAGGGCAGACTGAAACCGAGACCGCAGCGGCGCGATGCTGACGATGGCGAGCACGCCCACCAGGCCGAGCGCGGCGCAGATCGCCAGCGCGCGCAGGGGTGAGGCCGAGACGAGCGCCACGGTGAGGCCGACCGCGATGGTCATCGAGACCGCGCCCATGCGTGCGTACGGGAAGACCCAGACGGCGATGAAGCCCATCGCACCAAGCACCATCGCGGCGACTCGCGCGCGGCCGGTGAGATGACGTGACGCGACCACTGCGCCGACGACGGCCATGCCCGAGACGTGACCGAACTTGAGCCGGTGGAAGAGCAACCCACCGCCCATGAAGCGGCCAGAGTCGGCGATCGGCTCGTAGACGCGCGCGAAGGGAATCCGCATCCACTCGAGCGAGGAAAAGGTGCTCAGCGGCGGCCAGATGCCGAAGTGCTGCAGCCCCGCCACGATGCTGGAAAGCCCCAGCGTGCCCAGCGTGACGAGCGTGAGAATGGTCCACCGGCGGGGGGTGAGCTGAGTGGCCGTCGCAGCGATCAACGGAATGGTGGCCCAGTCGAGCGTGCGCGCGAGGCCGGTGCCATCGGGGTACTGACCGACGATGGTGGGCGCGAGCAGTGACCACCCGATGAACGCGAACAGCGGGCGCCACGGGAGGGTGGTGCTTTCCAGCGTTCCCGCGCGGAGTTGGGCGATGAAAGAAGGAATGAAGAGGAGCACGAGCAGCGCGAAGGCGGCGGTGCTGAGCAGTTCGTGGGTCTGGACTCCGACTGCCCAGAAGACGAGGGCTGCGAATCGCCACCCGTTCGTTCCGAGAGAAGTCGAGGGACCACTGCTCGTTCGCACGGAAGGTGCCCCCTCGACTGCGCGCGGGGGGACCGGGGGCGTCACTTCGCGAGGCTCTTCTTCTCGAAGGCCCTGAGCGTGGTGTCGATTTCGGAGTTCACCGCCCTGAGCAGATCCTGCTTCTCGCGGAACGGAAGGAAGGCGCTCTTGAAGCCGGAGACCATGATGGTGGTGAGATCTTCCAACGAGAGCCCCAGCTGCTGGTGCGCGATCAGGTACTCGCGCGACACCGTGGTGTCCGTGATCAACCGGTTGTCGGTGTTGATGGTCACGCGCAGGCCGTAGTCGAAATAGAACTTCAGCGGGTGGGTCTTCATGTCGTCGACCGCGCGCGTCTGAACGTTCGATGACGGGCAACACTCGATCGGAATGCGGTGATCGTTGACGTAGTTGAGCAGGTCGCCGTCTTCCCGCAGCCGCACGCCGTGACCGATGCGATGCGCGCCGAGGTAATGCAGCGCCTGGCCGATCGATTCCGGGCCGTACGCTTCACCGGCGTGCGCGGTGCAGTTGACGTTGTTCTTGAGGATCAACTGAAAGGCCTGCCGGTGCTCCTTCGCGGGAAAGTTCGCTTCCGCGCCCGCGAGATCGAAGCCGACCACGCCCCGGTTCTTGTACGCCACGCACAGCTCGGCGAGCCGCAGGCTGGTCTCCGGGCTCATGTGACGGATGCCGCAGAGGATCACGCCGTACTTGATGCGAGTCTCGTGCTTCGCCGCGCGCAGCCCCTCGAGCACCGAGTCGATGATGTGCGTCAGCTTGAGCCCACGCGCCTGGTGGAGCACCGGCGCGTACCGCACCTCGAGATACCGCACGCCTTCCGCCGAGGCGTCGACCCCGAGCTCGTAGGCCGCGCGATAGAGCGCTTCCTGGGTCTGCAGCACGCTGCACGTCACGTCGAAGGCCACGAGGTAGTCCTCGAGGTCCTTGCAGATCTCACCTTTGTGGATCGCTTTGCCCAGGCCCTCTTCGGTCTCCGAGGGCAACTTGACGCCCTGTTTCGCAGCGAGCTCCAGGATCGTCTTGAGCCGCATGCTGCCGTCGAGGTGGCAGTGGAGATCGGTCTTCGGGAGCGCGCGCAGCAGCTCTTCGGTCACTTCGATCTTCGGCACCACGATCGACGGAGGCGGGGGCGGATGCCAGGCCGTGCTGCTGATGCCGGCGTTCGGCGCATCCTCATCGTGAAAAGAAGGCATGGCTGATCGTATATGCACTCTTGGTGCGCGTACCACTCGGCATGTAGCGGCCTGTTGATGGGCTTTCGGATCGTAAAAACCTCGCCCTGCACAGGGGGGGAGAGGTCGGTCGTGAGCGTGGCGAAGGACCGGGTGAGGGGCCCCGCCAGGCCGGCTGCAGAAACCTGGCGATCACCGTCTTCACACCGGTTCTCCTGAGCGAAGTCGAGGGAGCACTTCCGCATCGCGCAGCAGTGGCATCTCGACTGCGCTCGATGCGAACGGTGGTTTGTTCCTTTGGCGCGGTGAGCGGTTCTCGATCGGTCAGAATCACTGCGGCGAAGTACTAGGCCGGCTGCAGAAACCTCGCGATCACCGTCTTCACCCCGAAGTTGTCGAACCTGATCGTCAGCTTCGCGTTCGGCCCCTTCCCCACCACCTCGAGCACCTGCCCGCGCCCGAACTGCGAATGCGCCACGCGCATGCCCTTCACCTCAGTGTCTTCACCACCCTGATGAAAGTCGGTCGACTGATCGTACGTGCGATCGACCTGCACACCGTCATCACCCTCACCGCGCCTGCGAATCATCGGAGGCCGATGACTCGACCGCTCGATCTCCGGCACCTGGTGGAAGCCGAACAACTCCTGCGGCACCTCCGCCAGGAAACGTGACGGTGCGTTGAACTTGAGCTCACCGAACAACGCGCGGCACTGCGCCAGAGAGCAGAACAACCGCCTGCGTGCGCGCGTGAAGCCGACGTAACAAAGCCGTCGCTCCTCGCTCATCTCCTCTTCGGTCGCCTCGGGCTTCGTGGCACGCCGACTGGGGAAGACTTCCTCTTCCATGCCCGTGATGAACACCGCGTCGAACTCGAGCCCCTTGGCCGCGTGCATGGTCATCAACGACACGCGCTGCTTGCCCACACCCGTCTCACCATCGGCATCGCCCACCAGGCTCAGCTGCTCCAGGAAACCTTGCAGCGGCGGCACCTCGAGTTCCAACGGCGCGTCGTCGGCCAGGGGCGGTGGAGGCGGCGCGGCGACTTCAACCGGCGCAGGCAACGGCAGGGGCGGTGGCGGCGGTGGCCGATGAAACGCAGCGAACAAATCGCCTTGAGGAGAAGGCTGCACCTCGGGCTCTGGCTCAGGCGTGCCCGGCATCTCCGGACCTTCCGGCAGCGGCACCACGATGGGCAACGGCTGACCTGACGCGGCGAGCCGCTCCTCACGCTGGCGATCGAACTCACCCGTCGCAGTGAGGAGTTCCTTCAAGTTCTCGGCGCGGCCCATCGCTTCGTCGGTGCCTTCGGCCATGTACGTGGCGACCAGGCCGGTCTGCTCGAGCATGTACCGCGTCGCGCTCGTGGCATCGGGCGTGTGCTTCGCGAAGGTCACCAGCCGCTCTGCCAGCTCACGGAACGCCTTGAGCCGCTTCACCGCGGCCCCGCCCAACGAGTCGACGCGCTCAGGCACCTCGAGCGCTTCGTACAGACTGATGCCCTTCTCCGCCGCGTAGTCCCGCAGGCGCTCGACCGTCGTGTCGCCGATGCCGCGCGCCGGCACGTTGATCACTCGCTCGAGATCCGCGTCGGACCTCGGGTTGGCCATCAGCCGCAGGTAGCTCGCGGCGTCCTTCACTTCGGCGCGCTCGTAGAAGCTGCGCCCCGAGACGAGCACGTACGGCACGCGCATCAACCGGAAGGTCTCTTCGAGCACGCGGCTCTGCGCGTTGGCGCGGAAGAAGACGGCCATCTGGTCGTAGTCGGTGACGCCGTCGCGCCGCAGCTCGTGAATCTTCGCGGCGACCTCCTGCGCTTCACCGCGTTCATCCCGCGCGACGATGAGCCCCAGCGACTCGCCCTTCGCGCGCGAGCTCCACAACTTCTTGTCCATGCGCCGCTTGTTGCGGCTGATCACCGCGTGCGCGGCCTCGAGGATCGTCTGATCAGATCGATAGTTCTCTTCGAGCTTGACCACCTTGCAGCCGGGGTACTCGGTGGGAAACCCGAGGATGTTGTCCACCTCGGCCCCGCGCCACCGGTAGATGCTCTGATCGTCGTCGCCGACCACCACCAGGTTCGCCGTGGGGGCCGGCGGGGCCAGCGCCTTGAGCAGCGCGTACTGCACGGGGTTGGTGTCCTGAAATTCGTCGACCAGCACGTGCTGAAAACGCCCGCTGTACCGCTTGCGCACCTCTTCGTTGGTGCGGAACAGCTCAACCAGCAGGAGCAGCAGATCGCCGAAGTCGACCGCGTTCGCCGAGCGCAAGTAGTTCTGGTACTTCCGATAGACGCGCTGCACGGCCTGCTGCTTGGGGTCCTGGCCGGGCACCATCTGATCCGGCAGCCGGCCCTGGTTCTTCTCTGCGTCAATCTTCGAGAGGATCTCGCGCGGCGTGACCGAGGCCACGTCGATGCCCGCTTCCCGAATCGCCCGCTTCACCACCTGGAGCTGATCGCCGTCGTCGTAGATGACGAAGTTGCGCTCGAGCCCCACGTTCTCGGCCTCGCGCCGCAAGATGAGCGCCGAGGCGGAGTGGAAGGTGCTCACCGTCAGCCCCTGAGCCAGCGGCCCCAGGAGGTGATCGAGGCGCTCGCGCATCTCGCGCGCCGCCTTGTTGGTGAAGGTCACCGCCAGAATGCGCCAGGCCGGCACCTTGCGATCGCGCACGAGCGACGCGATGCGGCGGGTGATCACCCGCGTCTTCCCAGAGCCTGCGCCCGCCAGGACCAGCAGCGGTCCCTGCTGGTGCAGCACGGCATCCCGCTGGGGCTCGTTCAGATCTTCGAGGAAGTCGTCCACGCCCATGGAGAACCACGCTGGCTCGGCGGAATCAACCGAACACACCGATCCTCACAGGCACGACCGCCACCTTGCGCGAGGTCGAAGTGCTCCCTCGTCTTCCCTCCTCAGGAACAGCTCACACCGTTCGCATCGAGCGCAGTCGAGATGCCACCTGCCGCGCGACCAGAGGTAATCCCTCGACTTCGCTCGCAGGGTTGATCGAAATAAGGAGCGCTCACCGTTCATCCCGAGCGGCTCATGATCGCGCACATCTTTGATGGGGATCCACAGCGGCTACGAAGCGTGATC